>NZ_JASCXP010000058.1:0-24818 GCF_030010695.1 Nocardia sp. CC201C | reverse complement strand
GGGGCACCGGCCGTCGGCTCCGACCCGGGCCTGGGGGACATCATCTTGCCGACGCGGCAGCGCGAGGTGCTCGAGCTGTACGCGAACGGCGAGACGGCGGGTTCGGTGGCGCGCCGGCTGGGGCTGTCGGAGTACACCGTCAACGACTACCTCGGCCGGATCCGCCGCAAGTACGCCGAGGCCGGGCGGCCCGTGCGGACGCGGGTGGATCTCTATCGGGAAGCCGCGAGGGACGGCTTTCTGCGGGATCCGCGCCACCGGGCCTGAGCGGCGGTCAGCGGGGGCAGCGGACGGTGTACTCCCATTTCGTCCGGGACGGCCCGGTGACCCGGACGGTGACGGAGGTGGCACCACCGGCCGGGACGGTCACCACGGCCGAGCCCGTGCCCTGGTTGGCATTGTCGCCGACATACCCGGTGTCGTGGATCTGCGCATTCTCGTAGAAGACCTGAATCCGATCGGGAATGTCGTATGTCTCGTAGGCCAGCACGAACGAGGTGGGTCCGGCGACGCCGAGTTGGTGGACCGTGGTGGTCACGCCCGCGCCGCCGGATTTGGTGGAGTTGTTGCACTGCTGGACCCCACCGCCGGGCAGACCGCTGCCGGAGGATCCGCTGTCGGACGAGCCCCCGCCCGCGGAACCACTGCCGCCGGAACCGCTGCCGGAACTTCCGGAGGAACTGCCGGAACCGATGATGTCGCCGAGAATGCCGCTACCGGTGTCGGCGCTACCCGGCTGGCCGGCGGCCACGGCCGACCCCATGCATGTCGCCACCGCCGCCGCGGCTCCCACGCCGAAACGAACCGCTGCTGAACCGATCCTCGAAACCATGACCGTCCTCCATGGAGCTATGCACAACCTTCGACAGATCGACGCGATCGTCGCGTCGTACGGCAGACGGTAGAAAGGCCGGGCCGGTGGCGGAATCCGGATCTTCTGTGCCCCGGAAGCCCTGCCCCTGAGATCGGGGGCAGCTCGGTGACCGGACTCACAATGCGCGGACTAGCTGAATTCCAAGTTAATAACGGCCCAATAAATGCAATAGTAGAACTATTCGCGGAATCTATGGGAGCCGGTAGCGGACAGGGTTGGGGCTCGGCTGATCGGGATGTATTCGGCTCGATTTGATTGTTGTGATCAGTGGTGTCCTTCTTTGGATTTCATGGGTTGTCGACCGCAATTGCCGGTGTTAGCTTTCCCCTTGTCCCCGAAAACCCTCCTCATCAGTACAGGTGGTTCAGAAATGATTAACTTCGTCAGCGGAATCGATGCCGGTTCCTCGGTGCTCAACAGCGGTTCCGGTGTGCTCGGGAGCGGTCTGGACCTGGGCACCGCGATCGTCAAGCTGATCGGCTCGATCGTCGGAATCTTCGCCTGATCCATCACGAACGCGGCGGTGCATTGCCATGGGCATGCGCCGCCGCATTCGTATATATGTCGTAAATTTCAGGAATTCCGGCGGAAGGGGTGTCGAGTATGCGTCGATATTCGTGCGGAATTCGCCGACGGCATCGGTATGGACCGAGTGGTCCAGAACTGGACTACCATCGTGGTATGTCGAATGACCCGAAGACCACCCGTGGGCGCGCGACCCGTGAGCGGATTGTCGAGCAGGCGGCCGAACTCATCGGCGAGCGCGGGGTGGATGCCACGAGTCTGGATGTGGTGCGTGCGGCGACGGGGGCGAGCAAGAGTCAGCTGTACCACTACTTCGCCGATCGGGATGATCTGATCGCCGCCGCGGTGGGGTATCGGTGCGAGCGGGTGATCGAGGAATTGACTCGGCTGCTGGGTCGGGTGGCGAGTCTGGAGGAACTCGAGCAGGCGCTCGCGGGGTTCGTGGCGGTGTACGAGCAGACCATGGCCGGATGCCCGATCGGGACCCTGGCCGGTGAGGTGGGAGATCGGAACGAGGCCGCGCGGCAGCAGGTCGCGTCCGCGTTCGACGCGTGGGAGCGGCTGTTCGCCGACGCCATCGCGCGCATGGTCGAGCGGGGGGAGTTGCGGTCGGGTGCCGATTCGGCGGCGCTGGCGACCGGACTGCTGGCGAGTTTGGAGGGTGGGCTGCTGCTGGGGCATGCGCGGCGGGACCC
This sequence comes from Nocardia sp. CC201C, assembly GCF_030010695.1. Taxonomy (NCBI): domain Bacteria; kingdom Bacillati; phylum Actinomycetota; class Actinomycetes; order Mycobacteriales; family Nocardiaceae; genus Nocardia; species Nocardia sp. CC201C. The sequence goes on along the minus strand of NZ_JASCXP010000058.1, from coordinate 22,724 downwards.
CGTATCGCTGCGCTTGGCGGTGGAGGCCGGGCTGACGCGGCTGCGGATGGAGGCCGCCTGATTTCGCTGTGGGCGGACGGCCCATCACCACTCTGGACTGAATAGTCCAAAGACTGCTACCTTCGATTGGACTAAACAGTCCAATCGAAGGTGAATCATGGTTGCCGAAACCGACTCCACCCTGACCTCGGCCCGCGGCCGGTTGATCCTGCTACTCCTCTGCGCGGTCCAATTCCTCGATATCGTCGACTCCTCGATCCTCAATGTCGCCCTGCCCTCGATCCGCGCGGACCTGCCCTTCACTGCGCACGGCGTGCAGTGGGTGCTGAGCGGCTACCTGCTCACCTACGGCGGCTTCCTGCTGCTCGGCGGGCGACTGGCTGACCTGGTCGGACGCCGCCGCATGCTGGTCGCCGGAACGGTCCTGTTCGCGGCCTGCTCCCTCGCGGGCGGACTCGCCGTCACCCCCGAGATGCTGGTCGCGGCGCGCGTCCTGCAAGGCGTGGGCGCGGCCCTGATGGCCCCGGCCGGGCTGTCCATCCTCACCACCACCTTCCGGTCCACGGCCGACCGCAATCGGGCGCTCGGCGTCTGGGGCGCGGTCTCCGGCCTGGCCGCCGCCACCGGGGTCTTCTTCGGCGGCGTGCTGTCGGACGGTCCCGGCTGGCGGTGGGTGCTGCTGGTGAATCTGCCGGTCTGCCTGGCCATCATCGCCGCAGCGCACCGGCTGCTGCCCGCCGACGGCCCCCGCGAGCGGGTACGCGATTTCGATGCCGGCGGTGCGCTGCTGGGCACGGGTGGCATGCTGCTGCTCGTCTACGCACTGGTGCGCGCGCCCGAGCAGGGCTGGACCACCGCCGTCACCCTCGCCTGCTTCGCCGGGGCGGCGCTGCTGCTCGCCGCGTTCATCGGAAACGAACTGCGCCATCGCAATCCGCTGTTCCCCTTCTCCATCTTCCGGGTTCGCGGCCTGGCCGCCGCCGACGCCACCCAGATGCTGGCCTTCGCCGGATTCGTCTCCATGTTCTTCTTCCTCACCCTCTACATGCAGAATGTGCTCGGCTTCTCGCCGACCCAGGCCGGTGCCGCGTATCTGCCGGTGACCGTGGGCATGGGTATCGCCGCTGGCGTGTCCGCCAAGCTGTTCGAACGCGTCGGCACCCGGCCGGTGATCGTGGCGGGTGCGCTGATCGCGGCGGCCGCCATGTTCCAGCTGTCCCGCATTCCGGTCGGCGGCGACTACCGGTCGGATCTGCTGCCCGGCCTGCTGGTGGTGTCCATCGGGCTCGGCGCGGTATTCGTGGCCGTGACGACCGCGGCCAACGAGGGGGTGCCCGCCGATCGGGCGGGCCTGGCGGCCGGACTGCTCAACAGTTCGCAACAGCTCGGCGCCGCACTGGGTTTGGCGATTCTGACCGCCATCGCGACCTCGCGTACCAACGAGCTGCTCGCCGCGGCGACGGCGCCGCCGGAGGCATTCACCGCGGGCTTCCAGCGGGCGCTGTTCGTCTGCGGGATCTTCGCGCTCGCGGCGGCCGTGCTCGCCCTGCGCGCCGGTGAACTGCGTATCGGCAAGCACCGGTCGGACATCGATGCGGCCACTCCCGCCGTCGAGCTGAAGGGCATGGCATGAGCGCCACCGACCGCACCCGGGTACTGGTCACCGGAGCCACCGGATTCCTCGGTGGCCGCGCCCTGCGGGCACTGTCCACGCGCGCCGATGTCGAACCGATTGCCGCCTGCCGCAACCCGATTCGGTTGCCCGACTGGTTCACCGGCCAGGTGCGATCGGGCGACCTGCTCGATCCGGACTACCGCCGCGACGTGGTGCGCGATGTCGATGTGATCTGCCACCTCGGCACCTGGGGCGCCTTCTGGGGTCATCGCCGCGAAGAGCGCACCCACTTCCTGGAGCCCGCGGTCGACCTCGTGAATCAGGCGGTGGCGGCCGGAGCGCGTCGCTTCGTGCTGGCCGCCACGGTGGCCATCGCCACGCCGAGCCGGGACGGCACGGCGGTCGGCGATTTCGCCCCGGCCAGGTACACGGGATTCTGGCCGCATGCCGACCGCTTGATCGACCTCGACCGGCACCTGCGCGAAAGCAGCGGTGCGGGAACGGAAATGGTCACGCTTCGGCTCGGGCACTTCGTCGGGGCGGGGAATGCGCTCGGCCTGGTGTCCGCGCTCGCGCCCCGCCTGCGCACCCGGCTGGTGCCCTGGTTGAACGGCGGACGTGCGCGTCTGGCCCTGGTCGGGGACCACGATCTCGGCGAGGGAGTGGCGCGCGCGGCGCTCGCGCCGGGACTGGATTCGTACGAGTCGTTCAATATCTGCGGTCCCGAATTCCCCACCGCCCGAACGGTTATCGAGTTCATCGCCGACGAGATCGGCGCGCCCGCGCCGTGGTTCAGCGTGCCCTACCGCGCCGGATACGCCTTCGGCGGACTGATGGAGGCGCTGCATCCGGTGCTGCCCGGCGCGGATCCGTTCCTGACCCGGTCCCTGGTGCACGTCGCCGAGGACTGGTGGTGCCCCAGCGACTACGCCACGGCGAAGCTGGGATACCTGCCGACCCAGGATTGGCGGGATGCCGTGCGGGAGAACCTGCGGTGGCTGCGCGACCAGCCGCATACCTGGCCGCGTCTGGCGCAGGCGGTCTGACCCGGACCCCGCGTCGTTCCGGCCGGTGCGACGCGGGCGGTTCGCTCTCCTTGTCGGGGACTGTCGCCGGGGATACTATGTGATGCGCATCACGTCCAAGGAAGATCGGGTGCGGCGCATATTCGACATCACCGCGGGTGGGGTGGGTGTCACAAGGAAGCGGTGGGGCGATCGGCGCTCGTCGACCGCGCTGATCAACAGGTCGAATCATTCGGAATCGAGATGTCATGTCCGACGGTACGCAAACACTCGCAGCCGCCCCCGCGACCGGATCGGAGGATCCGGAATTCGCCGCCCGGGCGGAGGCCTTCGGCAACCGCATGCTGGAACTGATCAACGATGGCTTCCTGACGCTTATGGTCAGTATCGGCCATCAGACCGGGCTGTTCGACACCATGAGCGATCTGCCGCCCGCGACGAGTGCGGATATCGCCCGCGCCGCGAATCTGAACGAGCGCTATGTGCGGGAGTGGTTGTCCGCGCTCACCGTGGGGAAGATCGTCGACTACGACCCGGGCAGCCGTACCTTCGCCCTGCCCCCCGAGCATGCGGCGGCGCTGACCAGGGCGGCCGGTCCGGAGAATGTCGCCGCCTTCACCCAGTACATCCCGCTGGCGGCGAGCGTCGAATCCGATGTCGTCGGCTGCTTCCGGCGGGGCGGCGGCGTGCCCTACTCGAAGTACGGCCGGTTCCAGCAGTTGATGGCGGAGGAGAGTTCCGCGATTCACGATGTCGCGCTGATCGATGTCACCATCACGCTGGTGCCGGGTCTGCCCGAGCGGCTTCGGGAGGGCATCGACGTCGCCGATATCGGCTGCGGCAGTGGGCATGCGCTGAACCTGCTCGGCCGGGAATTCCCCAACAGCCGGTTCGTCGGTTACGACTTCTCCGAGGAGGGCATCGCCACCGGTCGTGCGGAGGCGGAAGAGATGGGCGTGACCAATACCCGATTCGAGGTGCGCGATGTGACGAATCTGGGCGTGGTCGACAACTATGACCTGATCACCGCCTTCGACTCGATCCACGATCAGGCGCATCCCGCGCGCGTACTGAGCGGCATCGCCGATGTGCTCCGGGAGGACGGCACCTTCCTGATGGTGGATATCCAAGCCTCCAGCAATCTGGAGGAGAATATGGAGCATCCGCTCGGCCCGTCCATGTACACCATCTCCACCATGCACTGTATGACGGTGTCGCTGGCGCTCGACGGTGACGGGCTCGGCACCATGTGGGGCGAGCAGCTCGCCACCCGCATGCTGCACGACGCCGGATTCGCCTCCGTCGAGGTGAAGCATATCGAGGCGGACATCTTCAACAGCTACTACGTCGCGCGAAAGAGGTAGCGGCTCGCAATTCCGTTCTCCGAACGCCCTTCCTAGGGCGGTGTCACACGCGGTAGCCTATGACCGACCGGTCGGTCACTCCGTCGATGTGGTGACCGCCCGGTGCTTCGGCAGGAAGGGATGCGGTGGAATTCGTGACACGATGCGCGGCACTGATCGCCACGGCGGCGGTGCTCCTGGGTGGGGCCGCGGGTACGGCCGCGGCCGAGCGGGACGAGCCGGTGCCCTACAGCTATCTGGCCGGACTGGCGGCACAGGCCGCTGCCCCGGGCCAGCCGCCGCCGGGTGCGAACGACTGGTCCTGCCGCCCGAACGAGCGTCATCCGCGCCCGGTGGTACTGCTGCACGGGCTGGGCAATGAGACCGTGACCTGGCAGACGCTGTCGCCCCTGCTCGCGCGGTCCGGATACTGCGTCTTCACCACCACCTACGGCACGGGTGCGCTCGGGCCCGCGGTGGGCGCGCTGGCTCCGGTGGAACGCAGCGCCGCCGAGATCGGCGGGTTCATCGACCGCGTGCGCACCGCGACCGGTGTGGACCGGGTGGATGTCGTGGGGCATTCGATGGGTGCCGCGGTGCCCTTCTTCTACATGCACCACCTGGGTGGCGCGTCGACCATCGCCCGCCTGATCGGCCTGGGTGGGCCGTTTCACGGGACGACCGTCAGCGGGTTGGCCATGTTCGGCGACCGCGTCCGTGATCTGCCGGGCGCGGCGGCGATCGTCGCGGACTGCGGACCGTGCCAGATGTCGCCGGGTTCGCCGATGATCGATCTGTTGCGCGCCGATCCCCGGCTGCTGCCCGAGACCGAATTCGTCGGCATCGTCAGCCGATACGACGAGATCGCCACCCCGTACACGACCGGACTTCTGGAGGGACCCAACGCGCGCAACGTGGTGCTACAGGATGTGTGCGCCACCGACTTCAGCGAGCACTACGGCCTGACATCGGACCCGGTCGCGGTCGCGGAGGTGCTCAATGCCCTGGACCCGGAGCGGGCGCGGCCGGTGGACTGCACGGTGGTCGCACCGCTGCTCGGGCCTTTGGCGCCGCCGGTCGAGCACGGGGGCGTGCGATGAACCGCCCTGCCCGCCTCGACATCGATACGCGCCACGGCAGCGTGGCGGTGTGGTTGTCCGGACCGGAACGTGGCGATGTGCCGGGAGTGCTACTGCTGCATGCCAATCCGGGCGATCATCGCGATTTCGATGCCGTCGCGGCGGAGTTCGCTCGGGAGCTGCCGGTAGCGGGCGTCGACTGGCCCGGCTACGGCGATTCGTCCGCCGCGAACCCGGAGGAGATGACCGCGGACAGTCTCGGAGAGGTGGCGGTCGAGGTGGTCGATGCGTTGGGGCGGAGGGGAATTCAACGCGTTGCAATTATCGGCAACAGTGTCGGCGGCTATGCCGCGGTGCGCGCGGCACAGCTCCGGCCGGAACGGGTGCGGGCGGTGGTGCTGGTGCAGCCCGCCGGATTCACCCCGGCGAACATCGCGACCCGTCTGGTCTGTCGAGCGATGGGGCGGCCCGCACTGGCGCGCCACCTCGTCCGGCCCAGTGCCCGCGCCTACCTGGGGCCGCTGCGCGACGCCGGACATCGCGCCATCTACGAACGGGCGCAACGGGTTCCGGATGATCCGGCCCGGCTGGCCGTCTACTGCTCGCTGTGGCGCAGCCTCGCCGATCCGCGATGCGACCTGGTCGCCGAGGCTCCGCTGCTGTCGCGCACCCCGGTTCAGGTGGTGTGGGGTACGCGCGATCCGATCAATCCGTGGCCGCTCAACCGACGCGGTATCACCCGTGCCCTGCCGCACGCCCGCATCTCGACGCTGCCCACCCGGCACGAACCGTTCAGCGAGCACTCGGGACTGTTCCTCGACGCGGTGCGGCCGTTTCTCGAGCACCGGGCAGGATCGGTGTCATGAGATCCGCCGAACCGGGCCGCCGCGCCCTGCTGGACGCCGGCCGCACCCTGCTGGCCACCTCCGACCTGTCCAAGCTGTCGGTCAACTCCATCACCGCCACCGCCAATATGGCCAAGGGTAGCTTCTACCAGCACTGGCCCAGCCGCGACGACTACATCCTCGCCCTGCACCGCGCCTTCCACGACCACCTGTTCGAGCGGGTGCAGGACCGGATCGCCGACCACCGGCCCGGGGCCGAACGCCTCGCCACCGGCATCCAGGTCTACCTCGACGGCTGCCTCGCCGAACCGGCCACCAAGGCCCTGCTCGTCCAGGCCCGCACCGAGGCGGCGCTCGGTGACGAAGTGGCGCAACGCAATCGGCAGGCCGCGGGCGTCATCGCCGAGGATCTCGCCGCGATCGGCTGGACGGACCCCGAACCGGTCGCAGCCCTGCTCGTCGCCGCCGTCGCGGAAACCGCGCTCATGGAATTGGCCGATCGGAGCCCCCGCCCCGACCTTCGGGACGCACTGCTCCGGCTGGCCGCGCCGCCGCGTGACTGAGCGGCCCGACGCCCGACCGGAATCCGCGTAGGGTGTGGTGGGCCCGGCGGACACCGGTCCCACGGCTACGACGTCACGGGGGTCCGGCGGTACGTTCGCGGCCTCGCGCGGGAGCGAATCGCGAAGTGCGCGATATCCGCTCAGTCGCGGGCAGCGGGTCGTTCCGCACGCAAGATGAGCAGGGTGATCTCGCTCGGGGCGAATACGCGGAGTTGCGGGCCCCAGAAGCCGGTGCCGCGGCTGGTGTAGAGCTGGGTCGCGCCGTGCCGGGACAGACCCGCCACCACCGGCTGGTCGAGGCGGACCAGGTAGCGGAAGGGCCAGATCTGGCCGCCGTGGGTGTGGCCGGAGATCTGCAGGGCCACGCCCGCCGCCTGGGCTTCGATGATCTGCTTGGGCTGGTGGGCCAGCAGGATGACGGGGAGGTCGCGGTTCGCGCCGTCCAGGGCGGCGGTGAGGTCGGGGCCGTGGCCGGGGAGGGTGGTGCCAGTGGGGTCGTCGATGCCCGCCAGGACGAGGCTGTCGCCGCCGTGGGTGAGGGTTTCGTGCTGGTTGTGCAGGGGCTGCCAGCCGATCGAGGTCATGTGGTCGATCCAGCCCTGGGCGTCGCCGAAGTACTCGTGGTTGCCGGTGATGTAGTAGCGGCCCAGGCGGGCCTCCACCTTGCCGAGCGGGTCGACCTGGGCGTGCCGCTTCTCCACCGAGCCGTCGGCGAGGTCGCCCGCATGGCAGGCGATATCGGGTTCGAGCGCATTGACCACCTCGACCACGCGTTCGGACCAGCGCAGCCGGTCGGTGGCGGCGTAGTGGGTATCGGTGACGACCGCGACCCGCACCCCGTCCAGGCCCGCGCCGAGACCGCGGATGGGCACCTCCACGGTGCGCACCCGGGGCACCCGACGTGCCTCGACGACGCCCCAGACGCTGAGCGCCACCGAGACGGCGAGCACCCCCGCCGCGACGAGACGGGAGCGCGCCGGATCATCCACCCCCGCGACGGACAACCCCACCCCGGCCGCCAGGCCGATCGCCGACCAGCTGAACAGCACCCACATCACGCCCAGCAGGGTGTCGCCCACGATCGACGCCGCATCCGACTGTCTGCTCCCGTGCCCGAGCAGCATGGTCGTCGGCAGCACGGCGTAGCCCAGCAAAAATACCGCCGTACCCAGCCAGAACAGCGTGCTCGCGCCGTCGGTGGGCGCGGCGACCAGCGTCCACCAGGGTAGGAGGAACAGCAGGGCGGGAATCGCCAGGAACAGGATGATGCGGGGGAGATACTTCACGGGAGGACCATTCTCGTCGGCGCGGCGCGAGATGCGACAGCGCCGCGCCAGTGGTCCCATCGACACTAACAGCGTCAGCGGGAGAGCCGTTCCAGCTGTCGCAGCAGCTCCGAGGCGGCGACGGGCTCCAGCGCCCCGAAGACGCCGCCGCTCACCTCCACCCCGAAGATGCGCAGCTCGTCGGGGTCGTCGTGGAACCCGCCCCGAATGCCGCGGTCGAGGGTGAGCGTCACGTCGTGGCGGGCGTCGACGCGGCGGTGCGCCCACCGGTCGGCGAGGACCCAGCCGAACCGCTGGAGCCCGAACACCCGTGCCGTGGCCACCCGGCGATTGTCGAAGCGGGCCAAGCGATTCGACGCGGCCTCCGCCGCCGTGCAGGCGTACACGTCACGATCGAGCTGAGCGAACGGCTGTGCCAGCCCGCGCTCGGAGTACACCGCACGCCACCGTGCGCGGGCGTCGCCGAGGTGCAGCGGATGCGCGACACCGATGAGCGCGTCGTCGGGCAGTTCGAGCGCCACCCCCTCGATGTCGAGGTACGCACCATCGTTATCGATCCGAAACGACGTAGCGACAGCGCCATCCGCATCGAAGGCCGCCCAGACGACCCGCCGTGCCATCGCCCCGAGCCCCGGCTGCTCGACGACCGTCTTCCGATGCGTCCCCACCCGCCACCGGCGGCCGTCCACCATGGCCCCCTCGAGGCGCCGAATCTGTTCGGTGGTCACCTGTCAGCTCCTCGGCGCGCCCGCTGCCGGGGTCGGAGCGAATCCCGGTGGGCCGCTCGGGCGGCGGTGGGTCGATCGTAGGTCACCGGCGTTCACGCGAGCCGGACCCGCAGCACAGTGCCGCTTTCGGTGCTCACCAGCAGTTCCCGGTCGGAGTCTGGGGCGGTGGTCACCGCGGTCATGGGTTCGCCCGTCAGCACGGTGCAGGTGGTGTGCGTGTCCGGGTCGAGGCGCACCAGGTGGCCGCTGGTGGTGGCGACGTAGAGTCGGCCGTCCGGGCCGACGGTGAGATCGTCGGGAAGAGCGGGGGCGGTGAACGGGGCGGCCGCGAGGTCGGCGGCCACGCTCGGACGGCCGGGATCGTCGAGGGGGACGCGGAGCACCCGGGCGGCCGGACTGCTCATGATCGTGACGTAGACCGAATCACCGTGTACGGCAATGCCGTTGACGGCGAGGCCGTCGGCGCTGACGGTTTTCGGGGCGCGCTCGGTCCACTCGGTGTCGACGGTGCCGTCGGGACGGATGCGGACCACCCCGGCGGTGGTGTCGCCGACGTAGAGGTTGCCCGCCGCGTCGAAGTCCGCGCCATTGGCCATGCCGAGGCCGCTCACGAAGGGCTCCGGTCGGGGGTCGGCGGCCGTCGGATCCAGACGGACGACGCCGCCGGAGCGAGTGAGGGCCGAGAACGGCGCATTGCCGGTGTTCACGTACAGCAGGCCGTCGGGGCCGAAGGCGATCGCGCCGGGGAAGGCCACGGGGACCGTCGCGGTGAGTTCACCGGAGGGGCTGTAGCGCTCCACCGCGTTGCGGTACATGCGCCCCACCCAGATATCGCCGCGAGCGTCGACGCCGATGCTTTCCGCCCAGTCCAGCACCGGAATCCGCAGTGGCAGTGCGGTTGTCGTGGCGGCGGCGCATCCGGTCGGCTCCGCCCCGGCCGGGGTGATCGCGGCCGTCGTGGCGAGTGCGGCGACCCCGACCGCGAACGACAGCCGGACGGCGGCGCGGGCGAGTGCGCCGGTGGCGGCGATGCCGCGGTTGCGTTCCATGGACCTGTGTTCTCCCATTCGGACTGTCCGACCCGCAGTCAATCTAGCCGCTCGCCCGACGGGGCGTGCGGCCCGATTCGCCCGGCTGGTGACCGGCGGGTAACCTTCCGCTCGCACAAGATCTGAAAGGACCGTCGTGAAGATTTCGGGCTCGGATGCGGAAACTGCCGAGCGCGTCGTCGACGTTCTCGTGGTGGGTTCGGGTGCGGCGGGTATGAGCGCCGCGCTGACCGCAGCCGCCCACGGCCTGCACCCGGTCGTCATCGAAAAGTCCTCGTACTGGGGCGGTTCCAGCGCACGGTCCGGCGGCGGTGTCTGGATTCCCGACAATCGGGTGCTGCGCGAGCAGGCCCCGGCCGACGACCTCGAACAGGCCCGCCGCTACCTGCACGGCATTGTCGGGCCGCACGCCGATCCAGCGCGGATCGACGCCTACCTGGACCGCGGCGCGGAAGCCCTGAACTTCCTGATCGACACCGCCCCACTGCATCTGGAATGGGTGCGCGGCTACTCCGACTACTATCCGGAGGCCCCCGGCGGCCGGGCGGGCGGACGCTCCTGCGAGCCGCTGCCCTTCGACACCCGCCGCCTCGGCGCGGACGCCGCCACCCTGCATCCGCCCTACAGCACCGCGCCCACCAATGTCGTGGTGAAGCAGTCCGAATACCGTTGGATCAGTGTGGGATTGCGCACCTGGCGTGGTCCGGCCGCCATGCTGCGGGTCGGTGCGCGGGCCATCGGGGCGTACCTGCGCGGTCGCCGCCTGCGCGGCCTCGGCGCGGCCCTCATGGGCGAACTCATGCTGGGGCTGCGAACGGCCGGGGTGCCCGTGGAACTCGGCACCGCGCTCACCGAACTCATCACCGAGCACGATCGCGTGGTGGGCGCCCGCGTCGAGCGCGACGGGCGCTCCGAGGTGTGGCGGGCCCGGCACGGAATCATCCTGGCCTGCGGCGGTTTCGAGCACAATGCCGAGATGCGGCGCAAGTACCAGCGTGAGCCCGTCGGTTCGGAGTGGACCACCGGCGCGCCCACCAACACCGGTGACGGCATCACCGCCGCGCTGAAACTCGGTGCGGCCGTGCGCCTCATGGACGACGCGTGGTGGGGGCCCGCCATCCCGCTGCCCGAGGGGCCGTGGTTCGCGCTGACCGAACGGTCACTGCCGCGCAGCATCATCGTCGACGCCCGGGGTGAGCGGTTCATGAACGAATCGCTGCCGTATGTCGAAGCGGTGCATCGGATGTACGGCGGCGACTTCGGGCAGGGCGACGGTCCGGGCGAGCACATTCCCGCCTGGCTGATCTTCGACAAGAAGTACCGCAACCGGTACATGTTCGCCACGCTGCCCGGCCGCGCCCCGCTGCCCGAGGCGTGGCTGGAGTCCGGCGTGCTGGTCGCAGCGGCCACCATCGCGGAACTGGCGGAGCGGATCGGCGTGCCCGCCGCCACCCTGACCGCCACCGTCGAGCGCTTCAACGGCTTCGCGGACAACGGGGTGGACGAGGACTTCCAGCGCGGCGAGAGCGTCTACGACCACTACTACGGCGATATCGCCAACAAGCCCAATCCGAGTCTCGGGCCGCTGACCAAGGGCCCGTTCTACGCGGCGCGGCTGGTGCCGGGCGACCTCGGCACCAAGGGCGGCATCGACACCGACGCCGCCGGCCGCGCGCTGCGGGCCGACGGCTCGGTGATCGCGGGGCTCTACGCGGCGGGCAACACCAGTGCGCCGGTCATGGGCCATACCTACGCTGGACCGGGGGCGACCATCGGTCCGGCGCTGGTGTTCGGGTACCTCGCGGCGCTCGATATCGCCGACCGGGCGCGCGGCTGACACACCGATCCCGCGCGCCACGCCACCGCCTCGTCGACCATCGGTCATTCTCGACCGTGGGTGGACAGGGTGGTTCCGATACCGAAGGGGGCTTCATGGGTGGCGTGGGCAGGTGGTGGCGGACGGGGCTGGCGACCGTGGTGGTCGCGGTGATCGCGGCATGCGGTACGGCGGACGGTGCGCAGGATCCGCACCTGTGGCTGGAGGAGCTCGACAGCCCCCGGGTGCGGCAGTGGGTGGCCGACCAGAACGCGCGGACTCTCGATGTGCTGGAACGGCATCCGGACTTCCCCGGCAACCTCGCGGTGGCCCGGGAAATCGGCAACTCGCCCGATCGGATCCCCGTGCCCAGGCTCGAACACGGGCGGGTCGGCAACTTCTGGCAGGACGCCGAGCATCCGCGCGGCATCTGGCGCGAGACCACCCGCGCCGATTACGAGTCACCGCAACCGCATTGGACCACGGTGCTGGACCTCGACGCGGTCGCGCGGGCGGACGGCAAGAGCTGGGTGTGGAAGGGCATCGACTGCGATCCGGTCCGGCACACCCGATGTCTGGTGCGACTGTCCGAGGGCGGCGAGGACGCCGTGACCGTCCGGGAATTCGACCGCACCACAGGCGCGTTCGTCGACAGCGGGTTCACGCTGCCTCGCGGGAAGCAGTACGCGGCCTGGCTCGACCTCGATACGCTGCTGGTCTCGCGGGAGTGGCGGCCCGGTGAGGTCACCGCCTCCGGCTACCCCTATATCGTCAAGCAGCTGCGGCGCGGCCAGCCACTCGACGCCGCCGTGGAGGTGCTGCGCGGCGACCCCGCCGACGAACTCGCCACCCAGCCGGTGCTGCTGGAGGACGGCGCGGGCGGCCGGATGAGCCTGATCCGGCGCGGCACCACCTTCTTCGAGCACGAGGTGAGCCGTTTCGACGGCCGCGCGCCGGAACCGCTCGGCATCCCGCCCAAGCACGACCTGGAGGGCCTGATCGGCGATCGACTGCTGATCGGTCTGCGGCAGGACTGGACCGTCGCGGGCGTCACCCATGCCGCCGGAAGCCTGCTGTCGCTGCGGGTGGCCGAGCTCACCGCCGACCCGAGCCGGATGCGGCCGGTGCCGGTGTACGTGCCCGGCCCACGGGAGGCGCTGGGCAGCGTCCTCGTCACCCGCGACCGGATCGTGGTCACCTCGCTCGACGATGTGCGCGGGCGCGCCGCCGTCCACACCCCGCTTCCGGACGGAACCTGGTCGGCCGCACCGGTTCCCGTGCCCGAGAACGCCACCGTCGAGGCCGTGGACGCCGACGCGGCGGGCGATATCGCCTATCTGTCGGTGACCTCGTTCCTCACCCCGGCCACGCTCCTGAGCCTGGATACGGCCAGCGGCGTGGCCACCCCGGTGAAAATGGCTCCGGCCCGGTTCGATTCGTCGCGCTACGTGGTGGAGCAGCGGAAGACCACCTCGCCGGACGGCACCCGTGTGCCCTACTTCGTGGTCCGGCCCGCCGGGATGGCCTTCGACGGCACCAATCCCACCGTGCTGTCGGCCTACGGCGGGTTCGGTTCGGTGTCCACGCCCGGTTACGACGGGGTGCTGGGCCGGCTGTGGCTGGAGCGGGGCGGCGTCTACGTGCTGGCGAATATTCGCGGCGGCGGTGAATACGGGCCGCGCTGGCACGAGGCGGCGCGCGGGGTGCACCGGCAGCGCGCCTACGACGACTTCGCGGCCGTGGCACAGGATCTCATCGCCCGCGGCATCACCACGCCGCGTCACCTCGGCATCCAGGGCGGCTCGAACGGCGGGCTGCTGGTCGGCGTGCAGCTCGTGCAGCGCCCGCACCTGTGGAATGCCGTCGATATCGCGGTGCCGCTGCTGGATATGCTGCGCTACGAGGAGATCGCCGCGGGGGCGTCCTGGGCGGACGAATACGGCACGGTGGCCGATCCGGAGCAGCGCGCCTTCCTCGCCGCCATCTCGCCCTACGCCCAGCTGAAGGCCGGGGTGGTCTACCCGGAACCGCTGGTGTGGACCACCACCACCGACGATCGGGTCGGCCCGCAGCACGCCCGCAAATTCGCCGCCCGGCTGGCCGAACAGGGGCACCCGTACCTGTTCTACGAGGCCACTCGGGGCGGCCACGGCGGCGGCTCGAACAATGATGAGCGGGCGTACACCACCGCGCTGGAGTACACCTACTTCCAACGCCAGCTCGGCTGATCCGGCCGTCAGCGGTCGATGAGGGCGACCGCGATCGGCACCAGCAGTTCCACGAGCTCGTCGACCGGTGGGCGAGGCTGCTCCAGCAGCCATTCGTGTGCCAGGCCGTTGATCGCGCCGATGAGGGCGCTGGTGGCCAGGGCCGGATTGCCGCGCACCCGCGCACCGGATCCGGCAATGGGTTCCAGTGCCGCCAGCACCACCCGGCCCCAGGCGTGGCGACGGGCGCGACGATGCTGTTCCATGCGCTCGCTCACGCCGACCACCTCGATGAAGGCCACCTTGGCGCGGTACGGATCGGAGTCGATGGAGGCCAGGTACGCCGCCAGCACCCGGGTGACGGCGGCGGTGGGATCGCCGCCGGTGAGATCGCCCAGCGCCGCGGCGATGGCGGCTCCGGCCTCGTCCTGGATCCGGTCGTAGGCGGCGACGAGGACGTCCTCGCGGGTCTCGAACTCCTCGTAGAACTGTCGTTTGGACAGTCCGGCCGCCGCGCACACATCGGCCAGCGAGCAGTTGGCGTAGCCGCGTTCGGCGAAGATCTTGGTCGCGGCGTCCAGGAAGCGCTGCCGTCGCTCGGCCCTGCGCTCGGCCACGGCCCGCCCGCCGTACTGCCTGCCCTCCACTGTCACGTCACACACCGTAGCCGGGCGGCTGCCGGGGCGGGAATCGCTCAGGGGCGGGGACGCAATCCGTGGGTGAGGTGGCGGACCATATCGGTCAGCAGCTGGTCGGCGTCGTAGTCGCTGGTGAAATCCGAGGCCACGATGGTGGCGACGCCCTGTAGTGCGGCGATGGCGGTCAGACCGAGGCGTTTGGGGTCACCGGCCACGATCTCGCCCTCGGCCTGTCCCACGGCGATGAGGTCCACCGGCACCGCGAAGGCGCGCTGCACCGCCGCGGACAGTTCGGGGGAGGTGGAGCGCTGTTTGCGGGCGAACATGAGGGCCAGCAGTTCCGGATTCTCGACGGCGAAGCGCAGGTAGGCGCGGGCCATGCCGTAGAGGCGTTCGGTCACCGGACCCTCGGTGACGGTGTGGGCGAAGCATTCGCCCAGCCGGTCGAAGCCGGTGGCGGCGAGCTGGTCGAGCAGGGCCTGCTTATCGCGGAAGTGGCGGCTCGGGGCCGCGTGGCTGACGCCGATGTCGCGGGCCAGCTGGCGTAGCGACAGGCCGTCCACCCCTACTGTGCGCAAGGTGGCCTCGGCGCGTTGGAGCAGCGCCGAGCGCAGATCACCGTGGTGGTAGCGAGAACGGATGGACATGGTCCGCACAGGATATCCGACACATCCGTAATGTTGGCATTGACTACTTTGTAGCCACTGCCTACATTGGCGAAGGCTATGACGAACCAGAGCGCCCCCGAGGCGAAAAGCGGTGCGCACGTGGATGAGACGAACGCACCCCAAGGCCAACCCGCCGCCGCGACGGCCCCCGCATCCGGACGCCACCTCTCCCCGCGCGGGTGGGTCTTCCCGATCGCGGTCGTGAGCCTGCTTGCCGCACTGCTGGGCACCATGTACCTCGGCTACACCGCCGACCCGGAGAAGAATCTGCACGATTTCCCGGTCGCGCTGGTCAATCAGGACGTCGGCGACACTCTCGACGGGCAGCCCGTCAACTTCGGCGACCAGATCACCGCGGCCATGGTCGAGAAGGTTCCGGCCGACAAGATCGACCTGCGCCCGCTCGGCATCAACGAGGCCCGGCGGCAACTCCAGCACGGACAGGTCTACGGGGCCATCATCATCCCCGGGGACTTCACCAAGCGGATGGCCATTCTCGGCGCGGCCGCCGTGGTGCCCGGCGAGGTGGAACGGCCCATCATCACCGTCAATACCAACCCGCGCGCGGGCACCTACGCGGCCTCGATCATGCAGCGGGTGACCGATCGTGCCATGCGCGAGGTGAACGCGACCGTCGGCACCCAGCTCACCGAGCGGGTGGAGGCGCAGCTGCGGCCGCCGCCGGGCAGCGAGACCGCGGCCGCCGCGCTCACCGGGGCCGCGCGCCTGCAACTCGCCGAGCCGATCAATATCGACATCGCGCCCTACCGTCCGCTGCCCGAGGGCACCGGACAGGGGCTGTCGGCCTTCTTCTACACGCTCATCCTGTTGTTCGCGGGCTTCAGCGGTGCCATGATCATCCATTCGCTGGTGGACTCCTCGCTCGGCTACGCGCCCGCGGAATACGGTCCCTACTACCGGAATTCGCCGCCCGCGCCGATCAGTCGCCGGCGTACGCTGCTGCTCAAATGGGGTGTCGCGGTGGTGACCGCGCCCATCGTGTCCGCCATCTTCCTCGGCATCGCCACCCTGCTGGACATGCCCGTCGACCATCCGCTCACGCTGTTCCTGTACGGCACCCTGGCCGTGGTCGCGGTCGCGGTGACCGGGCTGTCGGTGCTGGCCGCCTTCGGCACGCCGGGGCTGGTGGTGAACATGGTCCTGTTCGTGGTGCTCGGACTGCCGTCCTCGTCCGGGTCCATTCCGATCGAGGCGACCCCGCGCTACATCGCCGATCTGGCCGCCTTCGAGCCCATGCACCAGATCTACCTGGCCGTGCGCGCGATCCTGTTCTTCGACGGTCATCTGGAAGCGGGCCTGAGCCAAGGCATCTGGATGACGGTGCTCGGACTCGGGATCGGCCTGCTGTTCGGGGCGATCGCCACGCACACCTACGATCTGCGCGGCCTGTCCCGGCTCGGTGTCCCGCACCGGACGGTCGCGGAATCGTAGCCGCCGCATCGGGAACGTACCGACCGATCGTGCTGTGCACGAGGGACTTTCGACTCTGGACCGGCCGGGCTACCCTGCGGATACTGGCTGCCAACAAGGTGTCGTGGAGTGGTTCGGTGGGATGGGTGCTGCACAGTTCGATCAGCTGACCGGACAGTTACTCCGGTCGGTGCGCGACGGCGGCGGCGGAATGCTGGCCGTGTGCGGGGCCTGCGTGCACGTGCTGCCGGTGCGGCGGGCGGCCATCGTGCTCGAGGAGCGCGATGCCGGACTGCAACCCTGGTGTGCCAGTGACGAGATCGCCGACCGGGTGGAGGCCGCGCAGGCCACCGCCGGGGAAGGGCCGGCGGTGTCGGCGGTGGACGACGGAGTGCCGGTCGCCGTTCCCGACCTGGCCACCGAGGTCGAGCGCTGGCCCGGATTCGCCGAGGCGCTGGGTGATGCCGCCCCGCGCGGATCCCTGCTGGCGATTCCGCTGCGCCTGGGCGGAGCCCGGCTCGGCGCGCTCGATCTGTACCGGGACGCGATCGGGCGGCCCGGCCCCCGGCTGGTGACGGCGAGCCTGCACGTCGCCGACCTGGTGACCGCCAGCCTCGTCCTGGCGGCCGAGGGGGAGGCGCGGCGCTGGGGCCAGCCGTCGTCGAGCCGGTGGATCCACCAGGCCGCGGGGATGGCCAGCGCCCAGCTCGGCATCGAAGTGACCGACGCCTACGCGCGGATGCGCGGATACGCCTTCTCCCACGGGCTTTCGCTGGTCCAGGTGGCGCGGGGAGTGGTGGACCGGAGCATATGTTTCGAGCCGGAATGAGACGGCTATTGGCGTTGAAGCTTCACGTTCTCATACGATGGGAAGTTGGGCGGCGCGGCACGGGAGTTCATTTTCGCGGCGGAGACGTATGTCCGGCGATCGGGGTGATGGCGGTGTCAGACGGTGAGCTGCTGGTCCTGCGCAGCGCCATGGGCGTACTGGAGCCCGACGGCGTCACCGTCGCGGTCCGGCTGCCCGATCAGCCGGAACTGTTCGGGGCGCTGCCCGAGGAACTGCTGGACCTCGAAGCCTGCCAGTGGGATCGGGGCGACGGCCCCGGCGCGGTGGCCTTCTCGTGCCGAGCACCCATGACCATCACCGAGATCGAGCGCTACCGTGACATCTGGCCGGAGTACGCCGATCTGGCGCGACGGCAGGGCATCTGCGCCGTGGCCGCCATCCCCATGCGCGTGGACGACACCGAAGCCGGTGTGCTGAGCCTGTATTCGCATGAGCCGCGACCGTGGTCGCGACGCGACGTGCACCGTGCCGCACTGTTGGCCGCCATGGCCGCCGAGCACATTCTCAGCAGGCATCAGGTGCGCCAGCACCAACGCACCACCGCCCAACTGCGGCACGCGCTGACCTCGCGGATCGTGGTGGAACAGGCCAAGGGCGTCATCGCCCACGCGCACGGCACCACGACCACCGTGGCGTTCGAGCTCATTCGTGCCCACGCCCGGCGCAATCGGGTCACCGTGCACGCCGTCGCCCGCGGCATCGTGGAGCTGGGTCTGCGAATCTGAGTGACCTGGCGAAGATCCCCGATGTGCATTTCGCCGACGGAGTAGCCTGAGCACTGCGGAGCCGAGATCCCCTGTCCCCGGATGGATTCCGCAGTGACAAGCGAGCGTCCAGAACCTCGACGCCCGTCCGCGATCCTGCATATCCACCGGGGGCTTCACTCATGTCACAACCACCCTGTACCACGGCGGCGCCCGCCGCCGCCCGCCCGATCCGCCGCGGCAGCGACTACGACGATCTGCTCCGCCGTGTCGGCGACCGCGACCGCGACGCCTACGACCGGCTCTACCGCGCCACCCGCGCACTGGTGTTCTCCCGGGTGCGGGTCGTCGTGCGCGACATCGGATACGCCGAGGAGACCTGTCACGAGGTGTACCTCCAGGTCTGGCGCAGCGCCGCCGCCTTCGACCCGGCGCGCGGCAATGCCCTCACCTGGCTGTGCGCCCTGGCCCACCATCAGGCGGTGGACCGCGTGCGCCGCGAACGCACCGCCTATGGGTACGAAAACCGCTGGGGTGCGAGCGATTACCGCCGCCCGGCCGACGTGGTGGCCGAGGAGATCGTGCGTCGCCACGAAGAACACGCGGTACGAACGGGTTTGACCGCCCTCAGCCCGCGCCAACGCGAATCGGTGATGCTGGCCTTCTACTGCGGCCTCACCTACCGCCAGGTCGCCGCCCGCCTCGGCATCGGCGAACCCGCCGCCAAGGCCCGCATCAGATCCGGCCTGGCCCAACTGAAATCGGTCCTGCTGTCCGACGCCGCACCCGCCCGCACCTGACGACCCCGCAACAGTTCGGTCGGCAGGTACAGCTGCGCCCACATCGCGCGGCGCGCAGTTCGAATTGAACCGCCGCATCGGCCGATCGCGGAGCGACCGGCCGGGCATCGGTTCCAGCCGGCCGGCGTGACGCCGCGGTGGTCCGACGACCCCGGGCCGAAGGAGGCCGTGCGGTGGCCAGCCGCCGGTCCGACCGAGCAGACGCCGGGGCGGGCTCCCGCCGTCACCGGCTGTGACCGTCAGTGGCTGGCAGTGGCCTTGAAGCCGTGCGGGACGAGGGTCACCGTGAGCAGCGCCACCGTGCCGACCAGCGCCACCGAGATCCACGCCGTGGTGGTGAGGGCGAGGTCGAAGGCGTGGCTGGCGGTGGTGAGGATCTGCTCGGCGATCGGACCGTCCGCACGGCTCGCCACATAGGCCGCACCGCCGACGGAGCCCTGCGCGGTATCGAGATCATCGCCGCGCAGCGGCAATCCCGTCACATGGGCGGCGAAGATCCGGGCGTGGATACTGCCGAGCAGTGCCACCCCGAGACCGATGCCGAGTTCGTAGTTGGTCTCCTCGACGGCACCGGCCTGACCCGCACGCTCGGGCGGCACCGCCGCCACCATGACCGCGGCGGCGGTCGTGACCGCGAGCCCGTCCCCGAGCCCGAGGGCAACCAGCACCAGCGCCACCACGGGGTACACGGTGGGCTCCGGCGAGATCGCCAGCACGGCGAAACCGGCGGCGAGGGCGAACAATCCGACGCCGAGCACGGTGCGCACCCCGACGTGGCGCAGCAGCCACGGCGTGGCCAGCGACCCCAGCAGCGTCGCCACCGCCGCCGGAATGGTGCGAACACCCGCCTCCAGCGGTGAGTAGCCGTGAATGTACTGCAGCCACAACGAGATCAGGAACAGTGCCGCGCCGATGGCGAGCATGGCCACCAGCGTCGCCAGCGCCGCCGCCAGGAAGGTGCGATTGCGGAACAACCGCACATCCAGCAGCGGATCGGCCGAGCGCAGCTGCCGCAGGGCGAACAACGCCAGCAGCGCCAGTGCCACCAGCAGCATCGCCGCGTCGAGCACCGTCACACTGCCCGCGGCGAGGTGTTTGATGCTCCAGGCCAGCGCCACCACACCGGCGATGGACAGCGCCGCACTCGTGAGGTCGAGGCCACCCTGCTGCGGTGCGCGGTATTCCGGCAGCAGCGCGATACCGGCCACCACCGTCACCACGACCACCGGAACGTTCACCCAGAAGGCCGCCGACCATCCGAAGTGCTCCACCAGCACACCACCGGCGACCGGGCCCACGCATGCGCCCGCTCCGGCGACCGCCGCCCAGATGCCGATGGCCAGCGTGCGTTCGTGGTCGTCGGTGAAGATGGTGCGGATCAGCGACAGCGTGGACGGCATGACCATGGCGCCGCCGATGCCGAGCAGCACCCGCCCGAGAATCAGCTGCCAGGGCTGCTGCGCCGTCGCCGCCACCACCGAGGCGAGGCCGAACAGCACGAAACCGATGAGGAACAGTCGCTTTCGGCCCTGCCGGTCGCCCAGCGCACCGCAGGTGATGAGCAGGCCGCCCAGGACGAGGCCGTAGATGTCGATGATCCACAGCTGTTCGATCGGGCTGGGCTGCATGTCCTGGATGAGCGAGGGCAGCGCCACATTCAGGATGGTGGCGTCCATGGCCACCAGCAGCAGGCTCGCGCACAGCACCGCCAGCATGGCCCAGCGTCCGGGCAGCGGGGTGTCCGCGCTGTCGGAATCGGGTGCGGGCACCTGCCCGCGGGGGACCCGGCCCATCGTCGCGCCTCCTCGCCTCGCGTGTTGGCAATGGTTCGGTTAACGACGATAGCCCGAAACGGAGAACGCCCGCGCCGGGCACGGCCGTTCGCGCTACTTCGTGGCCGAATCGCCGTTCGGCCCGTCGCCGGTGGCACGCGCCGCCAGCGCGTGCTTGCCGTCACCCACGGCGCGCTGCGCCACCAGCAGGTCGCGGATCTCGGCGAGCAACTCCAGCTCGGTGGGATCGGCCTTGACCTCGGTCGGGGCGGCGAATCGCTTCTTCAGGTGGTTCATCGGCAGGATGAGCACGAAGTACAGCACCGCCGCCACCATGACGAAATTGATGGCCGCGCTGATGATCGGCCCCACCGCCACGAAGGTGGCGGGTTTGTCGCCGACGATCTGAAAGCCCAGGCCCAGTTCACCATTGGTGCCCAGAATCGCCAGCAGGGGTTCGATCAGCCCTTTGGTGACCGAGGTCACGATGGCGGTGAAGGCCGTGCCCATGACGACCGCCACCGCCAGATCGATGACATTGCCCCTCATCAGGAACTCTTTGAAACCCTTGAACATGATCCGCTGAATCCAATCCGCGCCGGTTCACTAGTGCCGGGCGCAGTCTAAGGCGGATCGAGCCGCGATTTCGCCTCGGCGACCGGGTCTATTAGCTGTGAAGTTGCCAACGTCGGTGGGGTGGTTCGTGACTCAGCCCACCCCCGCGCGTTTCGGCGTCCGGCCGGTGCGGATCGCGCGGTCGCTGCGGAAGGTGCGCACCAGGGCCACGCACATGGCCAGCATGACCACGCTGAACGGCAGCGCGATGAGCACCGCCACGGTCTGCAGGGTGGTGAGCGCCTGTGCGCCCTCGCCGCTGGCCACCAGTAGCGCGATGGCCACGGTGCCCATGGAGCAGGTCCAGAACACCCGGCTCCATACCGGCGGCTCCGGATTGCCGCCGGAGGAGATCATATTCACCACCAGCGCACCGGAATCGGCGGAGGTGACGAAGAACAGCACGATCACCAGGATCGCGATGCCCGCGGTGAGCGCGCCGCCGGGCAGCGTGTGCAGCAGGGCGAACAGCGCGCTGTCGCGATCGGGACCCTCCGGCCCGATGAGTCCACCGCCGCCGAACATCTCGCGGAACAGCCCGGCACCGCCGAAGACGCTGAACCAGAGGAAGGTCAGCAGCGTCGGCACCAACAGCACTCCGGCCACGAATTCACGCACCGTGCGCCCGCGCGAGATACGGGCGATGAACACGCCCACGAAGGGTGCCCAGGAGATCCACCAGCCCCAGTAGAAGACCGTCCACTGCTGCGTCCAGTTGGTGCCCTTCGGTCCCTCGGTCGCGCCGGTGTAGAGGCTGATCTTGGGCAACTGCTGGAGGTAGGTGCCGATGTTCTGCACCAGGTCGTTGACGATGAACAGCGTCGGACCGACCGCCAGCACGAACAGCAGCAGCATGCCCGCCAGCCCCATATTGATCTGCGACAGCCATTTGATGCCCCGGTCCACGCCGGTCACCACCGAGACGGTGGCCAGCAGGGTCACTGCGATGATGAGCACGACCTGAAAGCCCTTGCCGGGCTGGTTGATCCAGCCCTGGTAGTTCAGGCCCGCCGAGATCTGGAGCACGCCCAGCCCGAGCGAGGTGGCCACACCGAATACGGTGCCGATCACCGCGACGATGTCGATAAGGTCACCGCGCCATCCGCGAATGCGTTCCGGAGCGAGCGATTCCAGCGCCCATCGAATGGACACCGGACGCTTGCGGCGGTGGATCGAGTACGCGATGGCCAGTCCCACCACCACGTAGATGGCCCACGGGTGGATTCCCCAGTGCAGGAACGTCTGCACCATGGCCGCGTCGGCGCGCTGGGCGTCCGTATCGCCCACGCCCGGGCGGGGATCGTCGTAGTGGAACAGCGGTTCTGCGACGCCCCAGAACACCAGCCCGATTCCCATCCCGGCGGCGAACAGCATGGCCAGCCAGGCGGTGATCGAATACTCGGCCGGTTCCCCGTCGTCGCCGAGGGTGATGTCGCCGAATCGGCCCAGCCCCAACCAGATCGCGAACACCACGAACAGTGACACGATGACGATGTAGTACCAGCCCATTCCGCCGATCACATTGTCCTGCAAGGCTTTCGCCTGCTCGGCGGCGGTATCGCGGAACACGATGGCATAGACGGTGAACGCGACCACCACGATGGCGGCGGGCCAGAACACCCTGGGTTCGACGGCGGATCGAGGGTGAACCGCGCTCGTATCGGATGAAACGCTGCTCGGTGCGCTCACG
>NZ_JASCXP010000057.1:0-25167 GCF_030010695.1 Nocardia sp. CC201C | reverse complement strand
GGCGGCACCAGCCTCGCCAACACCGGCACCAGCAGCGGCGGCAGCGGTTTCGGTGGCGGCAGCGGTACTGGGGGCGGCAGCGGTAGCGGCAGTGGTAGCGGTAGCGGCAGTGGTGGCGGCAGCGGCAGTGGTGGCGGCAGCGGCAGTGGTGGCGGCAGCGGCAGTGGTGGCACTGGCAGCAGCGGGAGCGGCGGCAGCGGGAGCGGCTTCGGCAGTATCGGCGGCATCGGTGCCGGGTTCGGTGTCGGTGGCCGCAGTGTCGGTATCGGCAGCGGCCGGTATCCCGGCCGGGTCGTCTGGGCACCCCCGACCCGCATCCACCCCGCCCGCGCACCCCGCGTGAACCTGCACCACCACCCCCGGCAATGGCTCACCGACCACCACGGCCCACGACCGGGAACAACGCGAGGCGATCACCTACGCCAGTAAGCCGCACCGCGGCACGACCCACTCGCAACCACCACCCCGGCCGAACCCGTGAGCCGGGGTAGTGGCACGCCGCACACAGCCACGCCTCGGCGAGAATCGGCCTAGGCGCACCACGCTCGCCGGTGCTCCTGTGGCACAGCTCCTCCGCGCCTGGTTGACAGGAATTGTCACCGATCTCGGAGCGCCTCCTCCTGCCACGTGCCGACCGCGTCGGCGTAGCGGTCCGGGACCTCGATCGGCAGCGCGTGGCCGACGGTGTCGAGCACCGCCAGTTGCCAGTCGGGGCGGCGGGCCGTCCAGTCGTCTATCCACGCGCGCACGATCAGGCGGTCGTCGTCGCCCCACAGCAGGAGGGTGGGGGCCGACGTGCGCCGCATGGCGTCCTGTACGCGGTGACGTCGGACGAACATGGTCGACGTGATCGACGCGAAGGCGGTGATGCCGCGGCCGAGTTGGTTCGGGCCGGCCGTGGCGAGCTCCGCTGCGGCGAGTTCGCGGAACTCGGTGGACAGCCGCGAACCGTCACCGCCCGCGAGGTCCCATCCCGATGCCGTCGGGTCGGACAGGACCTCGCGTTTCCGGTCGATGAGGCGTTTGCCGAACAGCCGCAGCGTGGCTCGGGCGAGCGGAGGCGCCACCGCCAATCCGGCCCTGCCTATCGTCCGCCACCACCGGCTCTCACTCGCGCTGAGCGGCGGGGGCAGGGCGGGTGCCGCCAGTACCAGCCCGGCCACGCGTTCGGGGGCGATGTCTGCGAAGAGAAGCGCGATCATCCCGCCCGCCGACCAGCCGTGGACCACGACCCTGTCGAGACCGAGCGCGTCGGTGAGGTCCCGCAGGAAGATCGCGTCGGCTTCGAGTCCTCTGGTACGCCGACCCCGAGCCCGCGTATGCCCGATCATCGAGCCCGGGAGATCGACCGCGATCACGCGTCCGTGCCCGCGCAGCACCGGTAGCACGTCGATCAGGTTCGACGCGCTGCCCGCCGGGTTGGGAACCAGCAGATGGACCGGTGCGTCCGACGGCGCTCGCTCAGCCTCCGTCATGAGACAGTGTGCCGACAGGCCGCCCGGATCGACTGTCTCGCTGCGGATTCCCGACCACCGAACGGCCCGCTGCCCCCAGTCGGTGTACCGCATACCGCCAAACTACCCGTCATGCCGAGGCCGCGGGCTCCGCCGTGTGGCGGTACCTGTGGGTGGAAACACTCGACAGGGTCGCTGATGGTTACGGCTTGTCATCGCGGAAACGGACGTTCTGGACGGTATGTTCGCGGGCATGTCCGCTATCGCATCCACCACGACGACCCCGCGCGGGGGACGGCTGGCGGTGTTGGTGGCGGCGGTCGCGGCGGCGTCCGCGCTGCACGCGCCCCTCGCGGGCGGTAATGCGGTGGGCGAGAATCCGGATCCGCTCGCGTTCTACACCCCGGCCGAGGATCGGGTGGCAGGGCCGCACGGGTCGGTGATTCAGATGCGGTCGATCGACGGCGATCCCGGGGTGCCCGGGGCGCGGAACTATCTGGTGCTGTACCGGTCGATCGACATGGGCGGCAATCCGGTCGCGGTCTCGGGCACCGTCGCCGTGCCGCCGGGTGACGCACCGCCGGGTGGTTGGCCGCTCATCTCCTGGGCGCACGGCACCACCGGGGTGGCCGATGGCTGTGCGCCGTCGCGCGACACCTCGCCCGCCTATCCCGCGCGCGACTACACCTCGCTGGTGCGGCAGGTGCAGGCGCGCTGGGTGGCGGCCGGGTACGCGGTGGCGCAGACCGACTATCAGGGGCTGGGCACACCCGGGCCGCACGGTTATCTGATCGGTGCGGCCGAGCAGCGGGCGGTCGCCGATATGGCGTTGGCCGCCAGGCAGATCGAGCCCGCCATCGGCACCCGGTGGGTGGCCGTGGGGCATTCGCAGGGTGGTCAGGCGGCGGTGTTCGCGAACGCGCAGGCCGCCGCCTGGGCTCCCGAACTGGACCTGCTCGGCGCGGTGGCGCTGGCTCCCGCCTCGCATCAGGGCATCGGCGTGCAGGCGTCGCAACTGGCCAGCACGGTCGGCGCGGCGGCGGCGCTGGGACAGGTCGCGGCCGGGGCAACGGCCTTCCTGCCCTTGGTGATTCGCGGTGCGCAGACGGTGGCACCGATCGATCCGGCACGATTCCTCGCCCCGCGCGCGGACGCCATGCTGCCACTGGCCGATACCGGCTGCATCGGGCAGTTGCGCGGTGCCGATCAGTGGGGCGGCCTGCCCGCCGGTGCGGTGTTCGACCCCGGCGGCGACGTCTCCGCCTTGGCCCGCGTACTCGACGAGAACGACCCCAGCACACTGACTTTCACCCGGCCGCTGCTGGTGCTCCAGGGCCGCGCGGACACGACGGTACCGGCGCTGGCCACCGACGCCATGGTGGCCCAACAGCGGCTGACCGGGCTGCCGGTCGAGTACCGCACCTACCCGGGCGTCGATCATAGCGGGGTGCTGGACGCGTCTTACCCCACCGCACTGGTTTGGGTCGACGCACGCTTCGGCCGCTGAGCGGCGGCGCGTTTCCTCTCGTCATCCCGGCATCGCCTCGACCGAGATCCGCACCTGTGCCCTGAATTCCGACCGGAAACGCGCCGGAACGACGAGGACGATGTTCGACCGAGCGCGCTCAGCCGTATCGCGGTTGTGCGCCCGGCCCGATATGGCTGCCGCCACTCGCTACGTCCTTCCTTACGCTACCGTCGATCTCGCTGACTCAGTGGACTCGGGGCCGCCGTCGCCACCACCCGACTCTCGGGCCGCAACGCGTACACCGCCGACATGCCGATGCCGCAGCAGCCGACTATCGCCAGCGCGGTCCAGCCCGCAGCGGGCGCGGCGATATCGGCCGGGTCGCGGAACCAGCGCGGCGAGTACGCCACCCGTCCGAAACTGTTGCCGCGCAGGGCGAGTACCAGGCACGGCACCACCAGCACGACCACCGCCAGCACCGTGCTCGGCGCGGCGCTCGGCGTGACCGCGCCGAAGCAGTAGCCGACGATCAGGGCAAGGGCGGTGATGCCGAGGATCGGGATCGCCGCCGCCGGGGTGGCGGTCCGCCCCGCGGTCAGGGCCGCGAAGACAGCGAGCGCCGCGGCGGCCAGCAGTCCGGCCCACGGCCGCGGCCAGCGGCGACCCGCCCACAGTCCGGCGGCCACGCCGAGCAGCGGGATGGGCATACTCCAATCCGGGCGCGGCACAGCGGTGATCGCGCTCCCGACATTGGCGGCGGCCACCGCCAGCAACACCAGCACGCCGTCGCGAGCGGGCAGCAGCAGCACCACGACCCCGGTGACGATCATGGTGACAGCGATCGCCAGCACGTTGTCGGCGAACGAATCCGCCTGGCGTGCAATCCATTCGGCGGCCACCACGTGCGAGGTGAGGAGCAGCAGCGCCGCGACGATCGGGCCGAGTGGCAGATCACCGTAATCGGGCTTGCCCAATGGTGATTCGAGCCGGTTCAACAGCGTTCCCGCCGCCAGCGCGAGGACGGCGAGGGCGATGAGCCAGACCGGCGGCGTATCGGTGGCTGCCCACTCGGCCAGCGACGACGCCGTACCGGCGGGCAGCGCGGTGAGATCACCGATGAGGACCGCCGACAGGATGCCGGTGAGGAAGGCGTACCCGGTGGCGGGACGCCGCAGCGCCGCCACCGCGAGCGCACCCAGCAGGATGCCGCCGAACAGCGAGTCGACATAGTTCACGGTGGTCAGCGCGGCGGCCGCGGCGGGGTCGCGGAGGTGGTCGACCAGCAGTATCGTCGCGCTGCCGAGCGCCGCGACCCATGCGGCGCGCACGCCCAGCGAGACGGCCAGGGCGGCGGCCACCACCGCGAGCACCGCTCCGGCGGCCGCCGCACGGGGCACGTTCATGACGAGCAGATCGACCTGGAGCGACGGACCGGAGCTGGTCCAGGCGAAATCGAGCGGAGCCATCAGCAGCAGCCCGGCGACCGTCGCGCCGAGGAAGGCGGCCGACACCTCGATCGTCCACTCGTACCGGCGCAGGTCCGGCATCGGGACCGCTCCTACCGGATGTGCCAACACGAACTTCACGCCCATCTCGTCACCTACCCGATCGGTGGTGCGAACGCCTCTCGCGCGACGGACAGCGGATGTCGCCGGGGCTGTCAGGAACCGAATACCGGGCCTGTTGCCGTGATGTTGCCCATCGCCGAGTTTACCGGTGAGGTCAGCCACGATTCACGCACGCCTCGACCACACGTTGGTAACAAGACGGTGGCGCCGAGCGGTCTAGCCCATGGTCACGAACCGTGACCTGTCCATCACGACAGAAAGGTCCGACACCATGATGGTTTCGCCGGTTTCCGTACCCAGCAATCCGCTCGAGGCGCTGCTGCGCGCCATCTCGACCATGCTGTGCACGCTGTCCTCCGGCGGCGGCTGCGCGGTCATCCAGTAGCGCAACCGGTCCGATCGAAGAGGCCGCGACGTGGGAGAAATCCCCGCGCGGATTGTGCCCGGGGGCAGACGGGCACAGCCGAGCACTCGGACCGAATCCGGCCGGAACATTCCGGCCGAACCATCCAACCGAATTCGAACGGCCGTAAGATCAGGCCCTCGGGGGAATCAGGCGCAGCGGAAGCGGTAATCCGCGGTCTGCACCATGCCCGGGATCACGGCGAGTTGCACGGCGGGCTCACCGTCGAGCGTGCATCCGGCGGGCGTCGAGGTGAGCTGCACCCGGTAGCAGCCGGGGGCGACACCGAAGCTCCCGGCGCCGTTCGCGCCGGTGGTCACGGTCGCGAGCACCGGACCGCCCAGGCAGTCGCTCACGTCCGCGGTGACACCCTCGATGGGGAACCGATCGGCGGCGTGCACGGCGCTTACCCGGAGAGTGTTGTCGCCGGGGCCTTCGGCGGCGGCCGATACCGGAACCATGGCCAGTGCGGCCGCGGCGGTGACGATCAGCGTGGTGCGCAATGGATCTCCCTCGTGCGAGCGCGAGACCGCATCGGCGGGTCCCGCTGTTCTCGCGTCAATATAGGGGGCGTGACGGCACCGGTCATAAATTCGGTGCGGCCACTGCGATTACGCGGCGGTAGCCGGCGCCGACGCCACGGCGGCGTCCGACTCGGCGGCGAAAGCGACTGCCGTGCCGAGCACTTCGAGCCGCACCCGCTCCCCCACCACCGGAGCGCCGACGCTGATCCGGCGCACCTGGATGGGCGCGGCCACACCGTCCAGTGCGATGGTGAGCATGACGTCCGCGCCGCGGAATTCCACCGCGCGCACCGTTCCGGTGCCCGGTTCGTCGTCGGACACCACCTGCGCCACCAGTTGTTCCGGCCGCGTCATCACGGTGACCGGCCCGCTGGGCACGTCCGATCGCACGGGCACGCGGCCGAGCGCGCACACGGCGACACCTGCTTCGACGGTGCCGTCGAGCAGCACACAGTCGCCGAGGAAGCGGGCTGTGAACAGGTCGGCGGGGGCGGCGTACACCTGTTCCGGTGAGCCCACCTGGGTGAACCGCCCGGCACACATGACCGCCACCTGATCGGCGAACGACAGCGCCTCCTCCTGGTCGTGGGTGACCAGAATGCTGGTCATGCCCGCGGCCCGCAGGGTGTCGGCGACCGCCTGCCGGGTGGTGGCGCGCAGTCCGGTGTCAAGGGCACTGAACGGCTCGTCGAGCAGCATGACATCGGGTTTGCGGGCCAGCGCCCGGGCCAGCGCCACCCGCTGTTGCTGACCGCCGGAGAGCTCGTGTGGACGGCGGTCGGCGTAGGCGGAGCCCAGTGACACCATGTCGAGGAGTTCGACCACCCGGTCGCGATGGCGGCGACGGCGACCCGACAGCCCGCCGTTGAGACCGTAGGCAATGTTCTGGCCGACCGTCAGATGCGGGAACAGCGCACCGTCCTGGGCCACATAGCCGATATTACGACGATTGGGCGGAATCGAGAAACCTTCGCGCACAACGGTTTCCGCTCCGACCGAAACGCTGCCCGCATCGGGCGACTCGAATCCGGCGATCACCCGCAGCAGGGTCGTCTTCCCGCAGCCGGAAGCACCGACCACCGCGGTGGCACTGCCGTTCGCGACGTCGAGGGTGATGGCGTCGAGCACCGGGGTGTGGCCGAAGGTCTTCGACACCCCGGATACGACAAGACGACTCATACTCCGGCCGCCTTCCTTGATTGAGTGAACAGCAGATAGGTGACCGGCACCGACACCAGGATCATGATCAGCGCGTAGGGTGCGGCGGCGGCGTAGTCGAGTTCGCTCGACAGCGACCAGAACCGCATGGCCAGTGTCCGGGTGCCGATGGGGGCCAGCAGCAGGGTGGCGGTCAGCTCGGTGGCGACGGCCACGAACACCAGCGCCGCCGAGGTCGCGGCCGCGGGGGCGGTGAGCCGCAGGGTGACGCGGAAGAAGGTGGCGGGGGCGGATTTGCCGAGCGCCCGCGACACCTCCTCCAGACCCACCGGCACCTGGGCGAGTCCAGCGCGCACGCTCACCAGGGCGCGCGGCAGGAACATGAGGGTGTAGGCGGCCAGCACCATGGCGGTGGTCTGGTAGACGCCCGGCAGCCAGCGAATGGTCACGGTCACCATGGCCAGCGCGATGACGATGCCCGGCAGCGAACTGGTGATGTAGTTGGCCCCCTCGATCAGCCGCGCGAACACGGTGTCCGAGCGCACCGCGATCCAGGCCACCGGGAAGGCGCACAGCGTGGTGATCACGGCGGCGGCGACCGCCAAACCGAGCGTCTGCCCCAGGGATTCGCCGATATCGGCCCAATCCCACACGGCCGCACCGCCCTTGCCGAGCCAGCGCAGTATGGTCCACAGCGGCACCCCGAGCGCGGCGACCGCTGTCGCGGCCAGCACCGCGAGCACCGGAATCGCGGTGCCGCCCAACCGGACCCGCCGCACGGCTCGCGGTGCGCCGCTGCCGATACGGGCGTAGCGGGCCTGCCCCCGCGCCGTCGCCTCACCCGCCAGCAGCACCAGGCAGCACACCACCAGCACGCTGGCCAGGCCGCTCGCCGCGGGCCCGGCGAAACTGGACTGGTACTGCTCGAAGATGGCCGTGGTGAAGGTGGCGAACCGCACCATGGCGAACGCGCCGTATTCGGCGAGCAGGTGCAGGGCGATGAGCAGACCGCCGCCCAGAACGGCCAGGCGCAACTGCGGCAGCACGATGCGGACGAAGACAGCCACCGGCCCGGAGCCGAGCGCCCGCGCCGACTCCTCCACGGCCGGATCGAGTCGCCGCAGTGTGGCGGCGGCCGGGAGGTACACCAGCGGGAAGTACGACAGGGTGGCGATGAGCACGCCCGCCCCGAGCCCGTGCAGCGCGGGGAACACGCTCACCCAGCCGTAGCTGTTCACGAAGGCTGGCACCGCCAGCGGCGCGGCGAATATCGGCCCCCACCAAGCGGATCCGGGGACGTCGGTGCGCTCCAGGAGCCAGGCCAGGCCGACGCCCAACACCACGCAGATCGGCACGGTGAGCACCACCAGGCTCACCGTGTTGCGCAGCAGTTCGCCGACCCGGGCGCGGAAGATGAGCTGGGCCGTCTCGTGCGGTCCGGTCTCGAGGAGGGTGTAGACGATGTAGCCGAGCGGCACGAACGTCGCCGCCACCAGCAGCAGCGCGACGCCCGTGACGAATGGGCCGGGGCGGGAGCCGCGCCCCGGCCGGTCGACTACAGCGGTCCGGACGGTCATGGTTAGAGCAGACCGGCCTCGGTCATCAGCTCGGTGACCTTCTTCGCATTCAGTCGGCTCGGATCGATCGCCGGGGCCTGGAGCGAATCCAGCGGCGGCAGTGCGGGATTGGCGGCCACATCGCTGGCGACCGGGTAATTCAGGGAGGTGCCGTCGCGCAGCACCTCCTGGCCGGCGCGGGAGACGATGAATCGGATGAAGCGCTGCGCCTGCTCCTGCTTGTCGCTCGACTTCAGCACGCCACCCCCGGAAATGGAGACGAACGCGCCCGGATCCTGGTTCTTGAAGTAGTGCAGCGCGGTATTGCCGCTGTTCTCCTTGGTCTTGGCCTGGTCGCGGTACCAGTAGTAGTGGTAGATGACGCCGCCGTCGAACTGCCCGGCATTGACGCCCTTCATGGTGACCACATTGTTCTGCGACGGAATCGCGTTCTCCTTCATGCCCCGCAGCCAGGCGCGGGTGGCGTCCTCACCCTTCAGCTCCAGCAGGGCGGCCACGATGGCCTGGAAGTCCGCGCCGGATACGCCCGCGCTCCAGCGGCCCTTCCACTGCGGCTGCTGGAGGTCCAGCAGGGAGGCGGGCAGCTGGTCGGCGGCCAACTTGCCGGTGTCGTAGACGAAGACGGTGGCGCGGGCGGCGACACCGGTCCACGTACCGGTGGAGGGCCGGTAGGACGCGGGTACGGCGTCGAGGGTCTCGGCGTCCAGGTCGGCGAACAGCCCGGCGCTCTCGACCAGGGCCATGGCCGGGGAATTCTCGGTGAGGAAGACATCCGCGGGTGAGGCCGCGCCCTCGGCGACGAGCTGATTGCCCAGGTCGGTGTCACCGCCCTGGCGCAGGGTCACCTTGATGCCGGTCTCCGCGGTGAACGCCTCGGCCCACTCCTTGGTGAGCGATTCGTGCTGGGCGTTGTAGACCAGAATCTCGTTGTCGTCCTCGGACGAGTTCGAGCAACCCGTGGCCGCGAGCAGCGTGAGGGCCGCGAGAGCACCGGATAGCAGTTTCCATCGGCCTGCCGTCATGACTGTCCTTTCCCGCCTCTGACCTGAGGTTTGGCTAACCAACCTAGCGTCTCACGGGGGCGGGGGAACCGGCACCCCCGACCGAACGGCGAGTCCGGACAGCGTCGCGGCCCCCCGCGGTACACCGCAGGGGGCCGGATTCGAGCGAGCGGCGGGATTCGAACCCGCGTGAACGGCTTTGCAGGCCGGTACCTAACCACTCGGTCACACCCGCATCGCCGTCGATACTCCCCCATCGGCCCGAGCTCCGCGAGGGTTGGAATCGCGCTGATCGCAATGCGACCCGTCGCCCTCCGACACCCGGTGCCGTCGGCCGGTCCACTGAAAACGGACGCTCGTGCGATGATCGGTGCATGTCTCGGCCACGTCCCCTGCCGCTCGATCCCATCGAGGAGGCACATCGCCAGTGGACCGAGCACGGATGGGGTGACGTCGCGGACGGTATGGCGGCGGTGACGTCGCTGGTGCGGGCACAGCAGATCGTCATGGCCCGGGTGGACGAGGCGCTGAAACCCTCGGGGCTGACCTTCTCCCGCTACGAACTGCTCATGCTGCTGAGTTTCAGCAAGACGGGTGCGCTGCCCATGGCGGTGGCCAGCGCCCGGCTCCAGGTGCATCCGACGTCGGTGACCAATACCGTCGACCGGCTGGAAGCGGCCCACCTGGTGAAACGGGTGCCGCACCCCAGCGATCGGCGGGCGACCCTGATCGAGATCACCGATGCCGGAAGGCAACTGGTGGCCGAGGCGACTGCCGCGCTGAACCGGGAGGTGTTCTCCCGACCGGGCCTGTCACCGGAACGTTTGCGGCAACTGCTGGAGTTGCTGGCAGAATTCCGACGCGCCGCCGGAGACTTCGATGCGGGCGACACGCCGACGCGATGGGCCAGCCGGTAACCCTCCAGCATCCGGATAGCCACTTTCCTGCGCCATTGTCTTGGAATCGGGCCGCAAAAGGTTCACCATTGAGCCATGGTGCTGGTCCTCGGGGTATCGGCGGGCGCTTCGGGCGCGCGGGCGATGCTGACCCATTCCGACCAGCCGCATCTGCCCCCGATCGACCGCGTGCACGTGCCGCGCCGGGGGGGCGGTGCGCTGGAGGAGGCGGTTTTCGAGGCGATCCGCCTGATGCGCCAGTCGGCCACGCGCCGCGACGAGTTCATCACCGGCATCGCCGCCACCTGCCGCAGCGCCACGGCGGCGGAGGCGGTGCGCGCCGCGGCCGGGCGCAATCGCCTCACCGTGATCGACGAACCGGTCGCCCAACTGCGGTATCTGCGGTTCACCGGCCGACTACCCGCCGAGGGCTCGGTGCTGCTCTACGACCTGGGCGCGTCCGGGCTGACGGTGACGCAGATCGACTGCCGCGCCGATGCCATCCTGGCGAGCAAGCGCAGCACGGTGCTGGGCGGTGACGGGCACGACGCGCTGCTGCGCTGGCTGCTGGCCCGCAACGGGGTAGGGGTGGATCTGCCCTCCAGCCGCCGCTACAAGGAGGCACTGGACACCGAGCGGGTGGTGACGGTGTGCGACCCCATCTCCGGACATCGGGCGGTGATCACCCGCAGTGATTTCGCCGACCTGGCGGAGGCCGGGATCCACCATTCGGCGTCGTTCGTCCGGCAGATGATCGCCGAGACCGGGGTGCACCCCACCGCCATCGCCCTGCTCGGCGGGTGTACCCGGACGCTGAGCATTCGCGACGAACTTCAGCAGCAGCTGGACATACCGCTCATCTACGACCCGGAGCCGGAGTTCGTCTCCGCTCGCGGCGCGGTCCTGCTCGCCGCCGAACGCCCCTCCGCCCGCCGGGTGCGCAGTGTCCGGTTCGCCCCGATGGCCGCCGCCATGCGCGGTACCGAGGAGCCGGTCTCCCGACGCAAACTGCTCGCCGCCGTCGCGGTCACCGCCACCCTGGGCGGCACCATCGCGGGCGTGCTCATGATGGATCGCAGCCATCAGGAAGGCGGCACCCCGGCCAGCCCGGTCGAGGTGATCGGACCGCCGAAACCCGGCGGCTGAGCGCACCGTCCCGGAGCCGTCGGAGGCCGCACCGGATACGACGACCGGCCCCGCATCCGATCCGGTGACCGCGCCGTGAGTTCTCCGCCCGCCGAATACGCCTGTGTCCCGCCGTGATTCACGGCGGGACACAGGTTGTCGAGTCGAGCCGGGGCGCTCCGCTACTTGTGCGAGAAGTTCGCGGCGCGCTTCTCGACGAAGGCCGCCATCCCCTCCTTCTGATCCTCGGTGGCGAACAGCGAGTGGAAGACCCGACGCTCGAAGCGCAGCCCCTCGCCGAGGGTGGTCTCGAAGGAGCGGTCCACGGCCTCCTTGGCGATCATGACCGACGGCAACGACATCGAGGCGATGGTCGCGGCCACCTCGAGGGCGGTGGAGACCAGGTCGGCGGCGGGGACGATGCGCGAGACCAGACCCGCCCGCTCGGCCTCCTCGGCATCCATGTTCCGGCCGGTGAGGATGAGGTCCATGGCCTTGGCCTTGCCCACGGCGCGGGTGAGGCGCTGCGAGCCGCCCATGCCGGGGATGACGCCGAGCTTGATCTCCGGCTGTCCGAATTTGGCGGTGTCGGCGGCGATCAGCAGGTCGCACATCATGGCCAGCTCACAGCCGCCGCCGAGGGCGTAACCCGCGACCGCCGCGATGATCGGCTTGCGGAAGGCGGTGAGCCGATCCCAGCCCGCGAAGTGGTCGGCGAGGAACATGTCCATATAGGACTTGCTCTGCATCTCCTTGATGTCCGCGCCCGCCGCGAAGGCCCGCTCCGAACCGGTGAGCACGACCGCGCCGATCTCGTCATCGTGCTCGAGCTCGTCGAGGGCGGCGGAGATATCGGCGAGGACCTGCGAATTCAGCGCATTGAGGGCCTTCGGCCGGTTGAGCGTGATCAGCGCGACGCGCCCCTTGCGCTCCAGCAGAATGGTCTCGAATTCAGGCACGCGTGTCAGCTCCTCCGGATCGCTTGCGGATGTCGGTCACGATAGCCGAGAAGTCCTTGCCCGCTTCGTCCTGGTTGAAGCGGTCGTAGATGGCGGCGGCGAGCAGGCCGATCTGTCCGTCGACGCCATTGGCCGTTAGCGCGTTGGCCGCCAGACCCAGATCCTTGTTCATCAGCGCCGTGGCGAATCCGGGCCGGTAGTCGTTGTTGGCCGGGCTGGTCGGCACCGGGCCGGGCACCGGACAGTACGAGGTGAGCGCCCACGACTGTCCCGACGCCGTGGACACCACGTCGAAGAACTTCTCGTGCGTGAGGCCCAGCTTCTCACCGAGCACGATGGCCTCGGACAGCCCGATCATGGAGATGCCCAGCAGCATGTTGTTGCAGATCTTGGCCGCCTGGCCGACGCCCGCCCCGCCGCAGTGCACCACCTTGCCACCCATGACCTCCAGCAGCGGCAGCCCGTCGGCGAAATCGGCCGCCTCACCGCCCACCATGAAGGTGAGCGTGCCCGCCGCCGCACCCGCGACGCCGCCGGAGACCGGGGCGTCGAGCGCCCGATGCCCCGCCGCCACGGCCTGCTTCGAGGCGGTCTTGGCGTCGGCGACATCGATGGTCGAGCAGTCGATGAACAGCGTGCCCGGCTTGGCGGCGGACAGCACCTCGTCGTACACATCCAGCACGACGCGGCCATTGGGCAGCATGGTGATGACGCAATCGGCCTCGGCGGCAGCCTGTTTCGCGGTGTCGACCACCCGCGCGCCGTCGGTGCGCGCCTGCTCCTGTGCGGCGGGCACCGGATCGTAGGCCAGTACCTCGTATCCGGCCCGCACCAGATTCGCGGCCATCGGGCCACCCATGTGGCCCAGTCCGAGGAATGCGACGGTCGTGCTCATTTGCCCTCCGGTGCGGTCAATCCCAGTTCCTTGTCGCCCAATTCGGCGAAATACGTGTCCACCTCGGCCGCGCTGACATCGGCGAGGGTGGCCGGGTTCCACCGCGGGTTGCGGTCCTTGTCCACGACCTGCGCGCGGATACCCTCCACCAGGTCGTGTGTGCTCAGCGAGGCCACCGACACCCGGTACTCCTGGTTCAGCACCTCCTCGAGGTGCGTCGCGGCGCGCGCATTGCGCAGCGAGCGCAGCGTGACCTTCAGCGCCACCGGCGATTTGGTCAGCACGTCCGCGGCGGCCTTGGCGGCCTCGGGGGTGTCATGGGTGCGCAGCCGCGCCACGATCTCCTCCACCGAGTCGGCGCTGTAGCAGGCGTCGATCCAGTCGCGCTGCGCCATCAGTTCGGATTCCGGTGCGGCCTGCGCGAACTTGGCGATGGCGGTATCGGCGTCGTTGTCGCGCAGCGCTTCCAGCAGTGCCGGAAGCTGCTCGGCGGGCACGAAGTAGTCGGCGAAGCCCGCCGCGATGGCATCACCGGCACTCATCCGCGCGGTGGTGAGGGCGACGTGGGTGCCGATCTCGCCGGGCGCGTGCGACAGCAGGTAGGTGCCGCCCACGTCGGGGATGAAGCCGATGCCGGTCTCCGGCATGCCGATCTTGGATCGTTCGGTCACGATGCGGTGGCTGGCGTGCCCGGACAGGCCGACGCCGCCGCCCATGACGATGCCGTCCATGACGGCGACGTACGGCTTCGGGTAGCGGCCGATGAGCGCGTTGAGCAGGTACTCGTCACGCCAGAACCGGCCGCTCGGCGAGTCGGCGGCGGCCGTATCGCCCTGCGCCACCGCGTTCTTGGCGTCAGTGTGGATGGCGACGATATCGCCGCCCGCGCACAGTCCGCGCTCGCCCGCGCCGGTGAGCACGACGGTGCGCACCTCGTCGTCGGCGGCCCACTCACGCAGCGCGTCCAGAATGGCCAGCGCCATCGGATGATTCAGCGCGTTGATGGCCTTGGGCCGGTTGAGCGTGATCAGGCCGAGCCCGTCGCGCCGCTCGATCAGGACTTCCGGTTCGGCCGTATTGGTTCCTCGCACGCTGTTTCCTTTCACGCCGCCCCCACCACCGAGCGGGCGACGACCACCCGCATGATTTCGTTCGTACCTTCGAGAATCTGGTGCACCCGCAGATCGCGGACGATCTTCTCGACCCCGTACTCGGCCAGATAGCCGTAGCCGCCGTGCAATTGCAGCGCCTTGTTGGCCACCTCGAACCCGGCGTCGGTGGTGAACCGCTTCGCCATGGCGCACAGTTCCACCTTGTCGGGTGCGTCGGCGTCCAGCGCCGCCGCGGCCCGCCACAGCAGCGTGCGCGACGCCTCCAGCGCGGTCCGCATATCGGCGAGTTCGAATTGCAGTGCGGCATTGTCCAACAGCCGCGCCCCGAACGCCTTGCGCTGCGCCAGATAGGCCACGGTCTTGTCCATCGCCGCCTGCGCGCCGCCGAGCGAGCAGGCGGCGATGTTCAGCCGCCCGCCGTTGAGCCCGTTCATGGCGATCCGGAAGCCGCTGCCCTCGCCGCCGAGCAGGTTCGCGGCGGGCACCCGGGCATTGTCCAGAATGACCTGCCGGGTGGGCTGGGCGTTCCAGCCCATCTTCTTCTCGTTCGCGCCGAAGGACAGCCCGGGGGTGTCGGCGGGCACGATGAAGGCCGAGATCCCGCGTGCCCCTTCGGGTCCGGTGCGGGCCATGAGTACGTACACATCGGTGCTGCCCGCCCCGGAGATGAACTGCTTGACGCCGGTGAGCAGATAGTCGTCGCCGTCGCGCACGGCCTTGGTACTCAGGGCCGCCGCGTCGGAGCCGACGCCGGGTTCGGTGAGGGCGTAGCTGGCCAGCGAGTCCATCGACGTCAGCCCCGGCAGCCAGCGGTGGCGCTGGGCGTCGGTGCCGACGCTGTCGATCATCCAGGCCGCCATATTGTGGATGGAGATGTAGGCGGCCACGGCCGGGCAGCCGGTGGCGAGCTGTTCGAAGATGCGCACGGCGTCCAGCCGCCGCAGCTGCGAACCGCCCACGTCCTCGCGGACGTAGATGCCGCCCAGGCCGAGCGACCCGGCCTTGCGCAGCACGTCCACCGGGAAGTGTTTGCGCTCATCCCATTCCAGTGCGTTGGGGGCCAGGAGCTCGTCGGCAAAGGATCGGGCGGTCGCGGTGATCGCCTGCTCGTCGTCGTCGAGTAGGAACATGGGTCAGTCCATGGTCGGGATGACGAAGGCGTTGGCCGCGGAGCTCGCGGCGCGGCCGGAGGATGCCGCCTCCTTCTCCCCGGACGGCCAGCGCTGCGTCACCGTCTTGGTCTTGGTGTAGAAGCGGATCGAATCCGGGCCGTGCTGGTTGAGATCGCCGAAGCCGGAACGCTTCCAGCCGCCGAAGGTGTGGTACGCGATCGGCACCGGGATCGGCACGTTGATGCCGACCATGCCGACCTGCACGCGCGCGGCGAAGTCGCGGGCGGTATCGCCGTCGCGGGTGAAGATGGCCACGCCATTGCCGTATTCGTGCTCGTTGGGCAGGCGCAGCGCCTCTTCGTAATCCTTGGCGCGCACGATCGAGAGCACGGGTCCGAAGATCTCCTCCCGGTAGATCCGCATCTCCGGGGTGACCCGGTCGAACAGCGAGGCACCGGCGAAGAAGCCGTCCTCCGCGCCCTCGACCACCAGGCCGCGGCCGTCGATGACGAGTTCCGCGCCCTCGTCCACGCCGATCTGCACGTAATTGTTCACCCGGTCCACGCCGTCGCGGCCGACCAGCGGGCCGAAGTCCGCGCCCGGATCGTCGGAGCGGCCCACATTGAGCTTGTTGACGCGCTCGATCAGCTTCTCGCGCAGGCGATCCGCGGTCTCCTCACCGACCGGCACGGCGACCGAGATGGCCATGCAGCGCTCACCCGCGGAGCCGTAGCCCGCGCCGATGAGCTGATCGGCCACATCGTCGAGGTCGGCGTCCGGCATGACGATGGCGTGGTTCTTGGCCCCGCCGAAGCACTGGGCGCGCTTGCCGTTGGCGGTGGCGGTCTCGTAGATGTACTGCGCGATCGGGGTGGAGCCCACGAACCCGACGGCGGAGATCCGCTCGTCGTGCAGCAGCGCGTCCACCGCCTCCTTGTCGCCGTTGACCACGTTGAACACCCCGGCCGGGAGCCCGGCCTCGACGAAGAGTTCGGCCAGCCGCAGCGGCACCGAGGGGTCCCGCTCGGACGGCTTGAGCACGAAGGCGTTGCCGCACGCCAGCGCCGGTCCGGCCTTCCACAGCGGGATCATGGCCGGGAAGTTGAACGGGGTGATGCCCGCGACCACGCCGAGCGGCTGGCGCATGGAGTACACGTCGATGCCGGTGCCGGCGCTCTCGGTGTATTCGCCCTTGAGCAGATGCGGGATGCCGGTGGCGAATTCGATCACCTCGAGGCCGCGCTGGATGTCGCCCTTGGCGTCGGCGATGGTCTTGCCGTGTTCGGAGGACAGCAGCGCGGCGAGGGAGTCCATCTCGTCCTGCACCAGCGTCAGGAACCGCATGAGCACGCGGGCCCGCTTCTGCGGGTTGAACGCGGCCCACTCCCGCTGCGCCTCGGCGGCGTTCGCGATGACGGCTTCCACCTCGGCCGTGGTGGCGAGGGGCACCCTGGCCTGCACTTGACCGGTGCTCGGGTCGTACACGTCCCCGAATGTGCCGGAGGTGCCGGGGACGTGCCGCCCGCCGATGAAGTGGGTGAGTTCGCGAACCATGCCAGTCCTGTTCGTCGTCGCCGTAGTTGTACGTGGCGATCCTATAGTTGGACATCCAAGTATTGACTGTGGGATGAATCACACGATCATTCGCACGGCCCTGGCAATGTGCGACGCATCACTCTAGAGTTGATTTGACGTCCTACTATCTGGACACCAATGGAATCTGCCCGCGGAGGATGCGATGGCCGACCTGCATGTCCCGGTCCACCCGGTGCGGTTCGTGACCGCGGCGGCACTGTTCGACGGCCACGACGCGGCTATCAACATCATGCGCAGAATCCTGCAATCGCAGGGCGCGGAGGTGGTTCACCTCGGACACAACCGCGCCGTCAGCGAGGTCGTGGACGCGGTGCTCACCGAGGACGCGCAGGGCGTGGCCATCAGTTCGTACCAGGGCGGGCACGTCGAGTACTTCGAATACCTGGCCGCCGCGCTGCCCGAGGCCGGAGCCGACCACGTGCGCGTCTTCGGCGGGGGCGGCGGGGTGATCATCCCTGAGGAGATCGCGCGATTGGCGGCCTCCGGGGTGACCATCTTCTCGCCCGAGGACGGGCAGCGGCTCGGGCTGCCGGGAATGATCAACAAGCTCATCGAGACCTGCGATGTGGACCTGGCGCGGTCGCCGGTGCCGGTGGAGCGGGTGCTCGCCGGGGAGCGGGCCGCACTGGCGCGGGCGCTCACCTGCTTGCAGCAGAACGCCCTGCCGGAGGCCGACCGGGCCGCCCTGCGCGCCGCGGCGGCCGATCGGCGGGTGCCGGTACTCGGCATCACCGGCACCGGCGGCTCCGGAAAGTCCTCGCTCACCGACGAATTGATCCGCCGCCTGCGCAGCGATCAGCAGGACAAGCTGCGAGTGGCGGTGCTGGCGGTGGACCCGACCCGGCGGCGCGGCGGCGGCGCGCTGCTCGGCGACCGCATTCGGATGAACTCGCTCGACGCCGACCACGTCTACTTCCGTTCGCTGGCCACGCGCGGGGAACGGGAACTGCCCACCAATATCGACGACATGCTCATCGCCTGCAAGGCAGCGGGTTACGACCTGGTCGTGCTGGAGACGCCGGGTATCGGCCAGGGCGACGCGGAGATCGCCGAGCACGTCGACGTGTCGCTGTATGTGATGACCCCGGAATTCGGCGCGGCCTCCCAGCTCGAGAAGATCGACATGCTCGATTTCGCGGATGTGGTGGCCATCAACAAGTTCGAGCGCCGCGGGGCCGCCGACGCGCTGCGCGACGTCTCGCGGCAACTGCTGCGCAATCGTGAGGAGTTCCATGCCGCACCGGAGGACATGCCGGTA
This sequence comes from Nocardia sp. CC201C, assembly GCF_030010695.1. Classification (NCBI taxonomy): domain Bacteria; kingdom Bacillati; phylum Actinomycetota; class Actinomycetes; order Mycobacteriales; family Nocardiaceae; genus Nocardia; species Nocardia sp. CC201C. The sequence goes on along the minus strand of NZ_JASCXP010000057.1, from coordinate 7,061 downwards.
TTCGGCACCAGCGCGGCCACTTTCAACGATGACGGAGTCACCGCGCTCTATCAGCATCTGAGCGGGCTGCTCACCGAACGGGGACTGCCGTTGGAGCCGGGAGTGCTACCCCGCGTGGACATTCGCGCCTCCACCCGCTTCGCCCAGATCATTCCGCCCGCCCGGGTGCGGTATCTGGCGGAGATCGCCGAGAGCATCCGGAACTACCACGCCGAGACGGTCCGCCAGGCCGATGCGGCGCGGCGGGTGCAGCGGCTCGAATCGGTGCTCGGGGAGCTGGCCGAAGCCGGGAGTTCGGGCGACGCGACACCCGCGGCGGCCGAGGCGGTCGGTGCGCTGCTGGAGCGGGCCCGCGCCACCCTCACGCCGGAGAATGCCGCGCTGCTGGCCGAATGGCCCACCGTGGCCGAATCGTACCGGGGCGACGAGCAGGTCGTCAGGGTGCGCGACCGGGAGATCCGGACCGTGCTCACCCGGGAGACGCTGTCGGGCAACAAGGTTCCCCGGGTGGCGCTGCCCCGCTACACCGATCACGGTGAGCTGCTGCGTTTCCTGCGTTCGGAGCATGTGCCGGGGCGCTTCCCCTTCACCGCGGGCGTCTTCCTGTTCAAACGGGACGGGGAGGATCCGGCGCGTATGTTCGCCGGTGAGGGCGACGCCTTCCGCACCAATCGACGGTTCAAGGTGCTCTCGGAACATTCCGAGGCCAAACGGCTGTCGACGGCCTTCGACTCGGTGACGCTGTACGGCCACGATCCGGCCGAGCGGCCCGACGTGTACGGCAAGGTCGGCACCTCGGGCGTCTCCATCGCGACGCTGGACGATATGAAGGCGCTCTACGACGGATTCGACCTGGACGCGCCGACCACCTCGGTCTCCATGACCATCAACGGTCCCGCGCCGACCATTCTCGCCTACTTCCTCAATACCGCCATCGACCAGGCGCTGGCACAGTTCTCGGCCGCCGAGGGCCGCGAGCCCACCGCCGACGAGGCGACGCGGTTGCGCGCCGAGACACTGGCCACCGTGCGCGGCACCGTGCAGGCCGACATCCTCAAGGAGGATCAGGGCCAGAACACCTGCATATTCTCCACCGAATTCAGCCTGCGCATGATGGCGGACATCCAGGAATGGTTCGTGCGCAACGGGGTTCGCAACTTCTACTCCGTCTCCATCTCCGGCTATCACATCGCCGAGGCGGGCGCGAACCCCATCAGCCAGCTCGCTTTCACCCTCGCCAATGGATTCACCTACGTGGAAGCGTATTTGGCGCGCGGTATGCACATCGACGACTTCGCGCCGAATCTGTCGTTCTTCTTCTCCAATGGCATGGACGCCGAGTATTCGGTGATCGGCCGAGTGGCGCGGCGCATCTGGGCGATCGCCATGCGAGACCGGTACGGGGCCAACGAACGCTCACAGAAGCTCAAGTACCACGTCCAGACCTCCGGGCGGTCGCTGCACGCCCAGGAGATGAGCTTCAACGATATTCGCACCACCCTGCAGGCGCTCATCGCCGTCTACGACAACTGCAACAGCCTGCACACCAATGCCTACGACGAGGCCGTCACCACCCCCACCGAGGAGTCGGTGCGGCGCGCCCTGGCGATCCAGCTGATCATCAACCGGGAATGGGGACTCGCCATGAACGAGAACCCGCTCCAGGGCAGCTTCATCATCGACGAGCTCACCGACCTCGTGGAGGAGGCGGTGCTGCTGGAGTTCGAGCGGATCAGCGAACGCGGCGGCGTGCTGGGCGCGATGGAGACCGGCTACCAACGCGGCCGCATCCAGGACGAATCCATGCTCTACGAGCGGCGCAAACACGACGGCAGCCTGCCCATCATCGGCGTCAACACCTTCCGCAATCCGCGGCCGGACGAGCACCGGGTGCTCGAACTGGCGCGCGGCACCGAGGAGGAGAAGCAATCGCAGCTGCGGCGGGTCGGCGAATTCACCCGGCTCCACCGCGACGAGGCGCATGCCGCGCTGGCACGACTGGAAGCGGCGGCGCGCGGTGACGACAATGTCTTCGAGGTATTGATGGACGCCGCGCGGGTGTGCACGCTGCAACAGATCACCGACACCTTCTTCACCGTGGGGGGCCAGTACCGCCGCAACGTCTGATTCGCCTGCCCGACCGTCTGGGAAATGGGACAATCCGCATCGAAGCGACCAGTACGGAAGGGACACCATGGACCTGACTGGAATGACTGTCGTCGATGCGCACATCCACCAGTGGGATCCGCTGACCACACCGCGCGAGTTCAGCGGATTGGCGAAACTCTTTCGCTACCTGCCGATTCCCATCGACGTAGCCGCCAGACTGGCCCCCAGACGCGACCGGGAATTCGTCGCCGACCCCGAACCGTTCGTCCACCCGTACCTTCCCGCCGACTATCGCGACGACGCCGGGGACGTCCCCGTCGAGGCGATCGTCCACGTCGAGGCCGAATGGTCGGGCAGGGGCGGGCTGGCCCAGGCCGACGAGACCCGCTGGGTGGCCAGCCTGCCCTTCGGCGTCGACACCCCCGCGCTCGGCGCGATCGTCGGCGGGGGCGACCCCACCGCGGCCACCTTCGCCGAGCTGCTCGATGCCCACCAGTCGGCCTCGCCGCTGTTCCGGGGCATTCGCACCCGCGTCGAACACCATCCCGACCGCGGTATCCGCGGGCACCGCAAACCGCCGGGCGTGCTCACCAGCGCCGCCTTCCTCGACGGGTTCGCGGTGCTGGCCGAGCGCAAGCTCTCCTTCGAGGCGTGGGTCTACTCCCAGCAGCTGCCGGAGGTCACCGCGCTGGCCCGGCGCTATCCCGACGCCACCATCGTGCTCAATCACCTGGGCACGCCCGCGGGCGTTTTCGGGCCGGTGGGCCGCGACACCGGGAAGGACCCCGGGCGCCGTCGCGAGCTGTTCCTGCGCTGGCGCGACGATCTCGCGGCGCTGGCCACCCATCCGAATGTGGTGGCCAAGATCAGCGGTCTGGGCATGCCCATCCTCGGGCATCCGGTACCCGCCCGGGGCGAGTCGACGCCGGTGGCCGTCCTCCAGGAGCGCCTGTCCCCCATGCTGCACCACGCGCTGGACGTCTTCGGGGCGGACCGGCTGCTGTGGGGCTCCAACTTCCCCGTGGACAGACCGATCACCTCGATCGGCACTGCCGCCGAGGCCATCGCCACCGCACTCACCGAGCACGGGGCCGATGCCGCCGCACTCGACATGATCTTCCGCACCAATGCCCAGCGCGTCTACCGCATCGACGTGCTCTGAAGCTCAGGAGCGCTTGCGCGTCAACGCCATCGCACCCGCACCGAGCAGCAGTGCGCCGAGCACCAGCACGGTGACCGCGGTCGCCGCCGCCTGCCCGGTCCAATCCCATACGGCCTGAGTCGTTCCGACGGCGACCGCGAGAACGCCGCCGATCACCAGCACCGGCGTGCGCTCGGTCGCGTAGACGCCGAAGCAGACGACGGCCACCAACAGAGCGAGCGGGTACGACCAGCGTTCGTGGACGAATCCCGCCACCTGCGCGCCGATGAGCGCGGTGGCGATGGCGATCACATAGGCCACCCAGTTCGGGGCCGCGACGCCGAATCGACCGGCCGCGAACCAGATTCCGCCCAGGGCCACCAGCGCCACCCCCGTCCCCACGCTGTCGGTGCCGACGAACTCGCCGCACACCCCGGCGACCGCCGACGCCGCGAACACCCCGCAGGCGAGCAGCCCCACCACCGACGGCAGCGCGGCGTAACCCGCCAGTCCGACGGTCAGTGCGGCGAGCATCGCCCACACCCAGGTGGTGTCGTCACCGCCGTCGTCGAGGGCGAGGCCGACCAGCGCGGCCACGCACAGCGCGGTCAGTACGAACAGCACGGCCGCCAGACGCGCCGCGACCGTGCGGTCACCGTCGTCGCGGACGAACAGCGCCGCCGGGCCACCGGCCAGCAGCACGCCGCCCACCGCCAGTCCGATCGACACCACCGCCAGCACGAGCAGCTGGCCGAGCCGGTTCAGATCGTCCCAGGAGGAGTCCAGCAGCAGCAGGATGCCGCCGAGCAGCAGGCCCGCGCCCACGTAGGCCGCGATCTCGGCGACGAGGCGCGGCCACGGCACCGGGGCGGCGCGCTCCTCGGCGAGCGCGGTCGCCACCGCCGTCCGCTGCTCGGCGGTCAGCACGCCGTCGTCGACCAGCCGGTCCAGCGCGGTCCCCACCCATCGTCGCGTCATGCGCCCAGTATGGGCGTACCGAGCGGTATTGCCCGGGAATTCGCCTACTCCCGATCGGCGTCGATGGCCGCGGGATCGAGGTACTGCGTTCCGAGCAGGGTGGCGACCCGGCTGGCATGGTCGATGACCCGCTCCGCATCCGCCTCGACGGCCCCGGTGCGCCAGGCGGAGAGCAGTTCGTTGAAACCGCCGATGCCCATGAGAACGCTCATGCGGAAATCGGATTCGTCCACACCGGTCCGCAGATACGGGCGGGCGGTGGCGATGAGCAGATCGGTGGAATCGCTGAGCGTGGCCCAGCGGCGCTCCTCGAGGACCCGGCTGCCCGCGTGGTTGTCGAAGAGGATGCGGGCATGCCCGTGGGTTTGCAGATCGACGGCGCGGGTGACGGCCAGGCGCAGGATCTCCAGCGGCGTCCGGTCCAGGTGTTCGGCCACGACCGCGGACAGTTCGCCGAAGACCTCGAAGCACACCTCGTCCCACACCGCGCCCAGCAGTTCGTCGCGGTCGGCGAAATGCTCGTAGAAGTAGCGGTCGTTGAGGGCGGCGCGGGTGCACACGCCGCGCATGGTGACCGCGGCCCAACCGTGCTCGAGCCAGATCGCCAATCCGGCCTCGATGAGCTTGCGGCGGCGCTGCGCGCGGCGTTCCTCCGGGGTTCGGCCACCCCAGGTTCGGGCCGGTGCGCGCACGTTCATCATTGACAAATTACCCCATCGAGCGCCTAATTGGTGGCAGGCGCGGCCAATGGTGGCAGGCGACACCAGTTGGGTGGTCGCGTCGCACGGCTTCGGGAGTTCCCATGCGACTCAACCCCTTCGGCGGATCCCGCCGCACCAGGTACGCGGACGCGGTGGTCACCGGCGCGGGCAGCGGCATCGGCCGCGCGCTGGCCGTCGAGCTGGGCCGCCGCGGCGGACGCGTGGTCTGCGCCGATATCGACACCGACACCGCCCGCGACACCGTCGAACTCGTACACGAGGCCGGCGGCAAGGGCTTCGAGGTGTACTGCGATGTGGGCAGCGCCGACCAGGTGGCCGCCCTCGCCGACACCGCCGAACAGTGGTTCGGCAATCCCACCGATCTGGTCTGCAACAACGCCGGAATCGGCGCGGGTGGCACACCGGTCGGCGAGGCCCCGCTCTCCGAATGGCACCGGGTGCTCGACGTGAACCTGTGGGGCGTCATCCACGGCTGTCACGTCTTCGCGCCCCGCATGCGCGCGGCCGGCCACGGGGCGATTCTGAACACCGCCTCCGCGGCCGCCTTCGGCTCCGCGCCGCGCATGGCCGCCTACAACGTGAGCAAGGCGGGCGTGCTGGCGCTCTCCGAAACCCTCGCCGCGGAACTGGTCGGCACCGGGGTGACCGTCACGGCACTGTGCCCCACGGCGGTTCGCACCCACATCCTCGACAATGCCGCCATCGACGACCCGTCCACCGCGCGACTCGGCGATCTGCTGCTGCGCTGGACCGGACGACCGCCCGCGAACATCGCCCGCGAAACCCTCGACGCCGTCGACCGCGGCCAGCTGTACGTGGTGCCGCAGGTCGAAGCCAAGCTCATCTGGCAGTCCAAGCGGCTGCTGCCCGTTCCGTACACCCGCGCCGCCGGACTCATCGAAAGGCTGGCGCGCCGATAAGGGAGCCGAACAATGGCGTTCGCCTATCCGGACATGCTGGAAACCATTCGAGACCGCCAATGGGCCCTGGCCGATATCGACTGGGACGCACCGGGAGCCGACCTCGTCACCGCCGAACAGCGACCGACGCTGGCCGCGTTCATGGCCGACCTGGTGTGGATCGAACACGTGGGCGCGCGCGGTTTCGCGGCCCTCACGCGTAAGGCGCCGCCCGGGCCGCTGCGCGAGATCTACCGCTACTTCCACGCCGAGGAGCAGAAGCACGCCAATGCGGAACTCGCGCTCATGCGGCGCTGGGGGATGCTCGACGCGGACGCCATGCCGGTGCCCAACAAGAACATCCGACTCGTCATCGAATGGGTGGACCGCTACTCCGACGACCTGTCCCTGCCGGTGCTCGCCACCGTCATCCCCTCGCTGGAATGCGCACTGGACGGTGCGCTGGTCAAGTTCCTGCTCGACGAGGTCCGGGACCCGCTGTGCCACACCGTGTTCCGGCACATCAACAGCGACGAGTCGCGGCACCTCGCCGTCGGATTCCAGGTCCTGGAACAGCTCGGCGCGGGCCCGCTGCGCCGTATCGCCATCGAGACGGCCGGATACACGCTGCGCCCCACCCTGCTGCTCGGCGCGCTGGTGTACACCCCGCTGCTGTCGCGCATGTCGGCCAACATCATGGCCATGGGGCTCGACGAGGAGAAACTCTGGAATGCCGTACGGCGCTACGAGAAAGCCGGGGAACGCAGCCCGAGCATCAAACGGGTGCCGCTCTATCACGTGGTGCGGCTGCACGGGCGCGCCACCATCAACCGGCTGCAACCGCTACAGGCGGTGAACGACGGGCTCGGCCGGGTCATCGACCGATTCCCGGTGCGGGTGCTGGGCCGGGAGCCGTCCTGGTCCAAGGAGCTGACCTACGAGCCGGTGACGGAATGAACGCGGCGGCCGCACGGGTGGACGCGTTCTCCGACTGGGGCGCGCGGGGCGACGGGGTGCGCCCGCCGCGCGGCGCGGACTCCTTCACCGGACCGCAGCTGCACTGCGACCGCTGGACGGACCAGCTGCCGCTGGCCGGGCAGCGGGTCGCGGTGATCGGCAGCGCGGCGGCGATCGCGCGGGTGCTGCCCCGGGTGGCGGAGCGCGCGCGGAAGGTCACCGTCTTCCAACATGATCCGGTGTGGGTGCTGCCGC
>NZ_JASCXP010000056.1:0-25173 GCF_030010695.1 Nocardia sp. CC201C | reverse complement strand
CTGCGCCGGTTCGCCGAGGCTGTGGACGCCGATCTGGAGCAGCTGGCCCGGCTCGAGGTGCGCAATGCCGGGCACACCATCGGCAATGCGCGCTGGGAGGCGGGCAATGTGCGCGATGTGCTGCACTACAGCGCAGGACTGCCGGAACGCCTGCTGGGCAGTCAGATTCCGGTGGCCGGCGGCGTGGACATCACCTTCTGCGAACCGCTCGGGGTGGTCGGCATCATCGTGCCGTGGAACTTCCCCATGCCCATCGCCGCCTGGGGTTTCGCACCCGCGCTCGCGGCCGGGAACACCGTGGTGCTCAAACCGGCCGAGCTGACTCCGCTCACCGCCATCCGCCTGGGCGAACTCGCCCGCGAGGCCGGGCTGCCCGAGGGCGTCTTCCAGATCGTCACGGGTAAGGGGTCGGTGGTGGGTCAGCGATTCGTGACCCATCCGGCGGTGCGCAAGGTGGTGTTCACCGGCTCCACCGAGGTCGGCAAGCAGATCATGGCGGGCTGCGCCGAGCAGGTGAAGCGGGTGACCCTGGAACTCGGCGGCAAGAGCGCCAATATCGTCTTCGCCGACGCCGATCTGGAGCGCGCCGCCGCCACCGCACCCTACGCGGTCTTCGACAACGCCGGTCAGGACTGCTGCGCGCGCTCGCGAATCCTGGTGCAGCGCAGTGTGTTCGACCACTTCCTGGAGCTGCTGGAACCGGCCGTGCAGGCGGTGCGGGTGGGCGATCCCGCCGACGAGTCCACCGAGATGGGTCCGCTCATCTCGGCCGCGCACCGCGAGCGGGTGGCCGGATTCCTGGAGCCCGCCACCACGGTGGCGTTCACCGGAACCTGCCCGGACGGCCCCGGCTTCTGGTTCGCACCCACCGTGGTGCTGCCCGGGAGCCCGACGGACCGGGTGGTCACCGAGGAGGTGTTCGGTCCGGTGGTGGCCGTCCTGCCCTTCGAGGACGAGGCCGACGCCATCCGCATCGCGAACGACACCGAATACGGCCTGTCCGGCTCGCTGTGGACCTCCGACGTCGGACGCGCACTGCGAGTCAGCCGGGCGGTGGAGGCCGGGAACCTGTCGGTGAATTCGCACTCCTCCGTGCGGTATTCGACACCGTTCGGCGGGTTCAAGCAGTCCGGGCTGGGCCGCGAACTCGGGCCGGACGCCGCCCGCGCCTTCACCGAGACCAAGAACGTCTTCATCGCCACCGAGTGATATCCCGTCACCCCACCCCAGAGGAGATGCGTTGCAGCGCTTACAGGATCGAGTAGCGGTCGTCACCGGCGGCGGCAGCGGCATCGGCCTCGCCACGGTCCGCCGCTTCGCGCGCGAGGGCGCGAAGGTCGTCGTCGCCGATATCGACCCCACCACCGGCGCGGCCGCGGCCGCCGCGGTGGACGGGCTGTACGTGAAGGCCGACGTCACCGACGAGACCCAGGTCCGCGCCCTGTTCCAGACCGCGGTGGACACCTACGGCGGACTGGATATCGCCTTCAACAACGCGGGAATCTCACCGCCGGAGGACGATTCGATCCTCACCACGGGCATGGACGCGTGGCGGCGGGTGCAGGAGGTCAATCTGACCTCGGTCTACCTGTGCAGCAAGTACGCCATCGAACACATGCTCGAGCGCGGCAGGGGGTCGGTGATCAATACCGCCTCCTTCGTCGCGGTCATGGGCGCGGCCACCTCCCAGATCTCCTACACCGCCTCGAAGGGCGGTGTGCTGGCCATGAGCCGCGAACTCGGGGTGCAGTTCGCCCGCCAGGGCATTCGAGTCAACGCCCTGTGCCCCGGGCCGGTGAACACGCCGCTGCTCCAGGAGCTGTTCGCCAAGGATCCGGAGCGCGCCGCGCGCCGCCTGGTGCACATTCCGCTGGGCCGTTTCGCCGAACCGGAGGAGATCGCCGCCGCCGTGGCCTTCCTGGCCAGCGACGACGCCTCGTTCATCACGGCCTCGCAGTTCCTGGTGGACGGCGGCATCTCCGGGGCCTACGTGACCCCCCTGTAGCTAATCCTCCTGCTCCAGTAGGCGTTTGGGGTGCATGCCGTTCACCTGGCCGATGAAGGGCGGGTGAATGCTGTACCCCAGCATGCGCCGGATGTCCTCGCTCACGATGCGCACGATGTCGTGCGGCGTCGACAGCGTGAACGCCTCCTGCGGGCGCAGCCAGGGTTCGCAGTACTGGGCGGTGAGCGCGAGCCGCGGATCCGCCGCGGTGTTCGCGCCGCCGCCGTGCCACAGCGTGCCGAGGAAGAACACGCACGATCCGGCGGGCATGACCACCGGCACCCGGATATCGGTCTCGTCCGGCAGCCGGTCGCCCCAGCGGTGGCTGCCCGCGATGATGTCGGTCGCGCCGTTGACGGGCGTGAATGCGTCCACGGCCCAGATGGTGGCCGCGCTCAGGGCCGGGCGCGGGCGCGGCAGCGGGTAGAACCCGTCGTCGGTGTGCAGCATCTGGGCCGCCTCACCGGGCAGGATATTGATCGCCTGGAGCATGGACAGCAGATAGTTCGGCATGAGCAGGCGGTCCAGCAGGGCCAGCACGCGGGGATGGGCGACCACGCGGTCGCAGCTGCGCGTCTTGTTCAGCAGGCTGTAGACCCGTTGGGTCGCATGCCCTTCGAAGTTGTTGCGGCCGGTCCGGTCGAGCAGCGGGCGCATCTCGCACCGGATCTCGTCGAGTTCGTCCGGGGTCAGCAGGTTCTCCAGGACGACGTAGCCGTCGCGCCGCACGGCGGCCAGGTCGGCCGCGACGATCTCCGGATCGACAGCGCTGCCGCTACTTTCGGTGCGGCGGTATTTTCCGGCCAGATCCCCGGCCAGGTCGACGACCGATGTGACTTCGGCGCTCACGACGCCCTCCGATCCCTATAACATAACCGAATTCTGTTATTCTCCGACTGTGGCACGCGCACCCCTGGGACGTCAACAGCTCCTCGACGCCGCCCGCGCCGAACTCCTCGACGGCAACGGCACGGTCGACCTGCACGCCCTCAAACGCCGCTCCGGCCTCAGCACCGGCGCGCTCTACCACCACTTCGGCTCCAAGGCCGGTCTGCTGGTCGCCGTCTACGAGCGATTCCACGCCGGACTGGTCGCGGCCATCGCCGACGACACCCTCCCCGCCGGCGTGCACTGGACCGACCGGGAACACGCCCGCACCCGCAACTTCGTCGCCTACCACTTCGGCGACCCCCTCGCGGAACTGCTGCTCACCCGGATCGCGATGGAACCGGAGGTGGCCGAACTGGAGGCGGGCGCGCTCACCCGCCTCACCGCCGCCGCGGGCCGCAATATCCGCCAGGGCCAGCGGGACGGCGACATCGACCCCCGCATCGACCCCGAACTGGCCGGAGCCTGCATCATCGGCGCTCTGCGCTACGGCATCGCCGACCTGCTGCGCCGCGACCCCCGCCCCACCGTCGACGACGCCGCCGACCGACTCTGGGGTGTCATCGCGGGCGCGGTCACCATCCGCTGACCGCACGGTCCGGAAATCCCATGGCGACAACCGCACGCGCCACGCAAGATGTGGCCATGCCGAGCTTCGCGGACTTCGATCGTCGCCACTACCGCACCGTCGATGTCGCCACCGGATACGACGGCTGGGCCGACACCTACGAGAACACCGTCCTGGACGCGATGGACCTGGCGTTGCTGGCGCGCCTGCGGCGGCCGGACTGGGCCCGGGTGCGCCGGGCCGCGGATCTGGGCTGCGGCACCGGCCGCACCGGGGACTGGTTGCGTCGGCACGGCACGGCACGCGTCGACGGCATCGACCTGAGCGCGGGCATGCTGGCATGGGCGCGGGAGCGCGGCGTCCACGCCTCGCTCACCCACGGCGACGTCCGTGAGACCGGCTGGGACGGCGGTGCCTACGACCTCGTCATCGCCTCGCTCATCGACGAACACCTCCCCGCGTTGCCGCCGCTCTACCGCGAGGCCCGCCGCCTGGCCACCCCGGGCGGACTGTTCGTCCTGGTCAGCTACCACCCGCAGTTCATGATGGTGGCCGGTATGCCCACCCACTACACCTCGGACGCCGGGGAACCTCTCGCCATCAGCACCCACCTGCACCGGGTCAGCGACCACGTGAGCGCGGGCACGGCGTCCGGATGGCGGCTCGTCGAACTGGCCGAGTCCACCATCGACGACACCTGGATCACCGCCAAGCCGAAGTGGGCCGAACTGCGCGGCCATCCGTTCACCATGGCGTCGGTGTGGGTCGCGGGCGATCCGGAGTGACAGCCACCCCGTGGCGGCCCGTCGGAGTGGGGCGACTTCTCGTACCGTGGGGCGTATGAGCGAGCGCGTGGTGATCATCGGCGGGGATGCGGCGGGAATGTCGGCGGCATCGCAGGCGCGCCGGTTGCGGCGCGTCGAGGAACTCGAGGTCGTGGTGTTCGAACGGGGGCATTTCACCTCGTACTCGGCGTGCGGCATTCCCTACTGGGTGGGCGGCGACGTGACCGACCGCGACGAACTCATCGCGCGGACCCCAGCGGAGCATCGGGCGCGGGATATCGATCTGCGGCTGCGCACCGAGGCGGTCGAACTCGACGTGCCCGGCCGCCGGGTGCGGGCGCGCGAACTGGAGACCGGGGCCGAGAGTTGGTGGGACTACGACAAACTCGTGCTCGCCACCGGTGCGACGCCGATTCGGCCGCCGCTGCCCGGCATCGACGCGGCCGGGGTGCACGGCGTGCAGACTCTCGACGACGGGCAGGCGCTCATCGACACCCTGGAGACCGTCGCGGGCAGGCGCGCGGTGGTGGTGGGCGCGGGCTATATCGGCGTCGAGATGGCGGAGGCGCTGATCAGTCGCGGATTCGACGTCACCCTGGTGAACCGGGGCACCGAACCCATGTCCACCCTCGACCCGGATATGGGCGTGCTCATCCGGAAAGCCATGGAAGGCATGGGCATTCGCGTTGTCGGCAATGCGGAGGTGACCGGCATCCGCACCGACGACGCGGGTCGGGCGCGCGCGGTCACCACCGCCGACGCCGAATACCCCGCCGATGTGGTGGTACTCGGCATCGGCGTGCGCCCGGCCACCGAGCTCGCCCGGGCGGCGGGGCTGCCGCTGGGGCGATCCGGCGGCCTGCTCACCGACCTGGCCATGCGGGTGCGCGGTTACGAGAACATCTGGGCCGGAGGCGATTGCGTGGAAGTGCTCGATCTCGTATCCGGTTCCGAACGTCATATCCCGCTCGGCACCCACGCCAACAAACACGGGCAGATCATCGGTTCCGGCGTCGGCGGCGATTACGCCACTTTCCCCGGCGTGGTCGGCACGGCGGTCAGCAAGGTCTGCGATCTGGAGGTGGCGCGAACGGGCTTGCGCGAGAAGGACGCCCGCGCGGTCGGACTGCAATTCGTCACCGTCGTCATCGAATCCACCAGTCGCTCCGGCTATTTCCCGGGTGCCGCTCCCATGACGGTGAAGATGCTGGCCGAACGCCGCTCCGGCCGCCTGCTCGGCGTGCAGATCGTCGGACGAGAGGGTGCGGGCAAGCGCATCGATATCGCGGCGGTCGCGCTCACCGCCCGCATGACCGTGGAGCAGATGATCGCCCTCGATCTCGGCTACGCCCCGCCGTTCTCTCCGGTCTGGGATCCGGTGCTGGTCGCCGCGCGCAAGGCGGCGTCGGCGCTGCGGAAGCAAGACAGAAACTGATCGGTCTGTTGACTCGACTTTGTAACAATACCGTCAATCGAAACGCGACCGACCGGCCGGGCTCCGCCGAATTCCCTTGAGCTGGTTGTACCGTCGAAATCCATGACGGAGAAAAAGCACATCGGCCTGTTCGTCGGTGCGTCTGTTTGTGCCGCCTTGATCGCATTGAATCCCGCCGCCGCCTGGGCTTCCGGCGATGTCGGACCGGCTCCGGCCCCCGGGCCGGGCAACCATTCACCCGGCTCACCGGCCGGGGCCATACCCGAACGCCCCGTTCCGGCTCCCGAGCGCATCGTGCCCGCGAGCCCACCGGGGGTAGGCGGCTTCTGCCCGACGCTGTAGACCGCATCGAATCACCCACTCGCCCTCGGGTTGTCACGGCAGACTCCGACCTCCGCGGCAACCCGAGCCGAATTCAGTTGAAACAACACCGTTCCACCCGCCGTACCGCCCCGCCTCGGTTGCGACCGGGAGAACACCGGCCGAACATCCGGACCTGCGGGTGTCGCCGCCCTGGTGTATGAATCAGAATCGATTTCTTCCAACGATTCTCGGGAGTGGGCGGGGTGGAAGGCTTTCCTTTGGCCGAGGTGTCGGCGATTCTCGGCATCCTCGTACCGGCGCTGGCGTTCCTCTGGGAATTCGTCGTGGTCGGACGCAAACGCCTCGGCTATCGCGTGCAGATGGACACCCCCGTCACCGGCGAGGTCGAATCCGCGTTCCCGGGCCTGCTGACTCAGCTGCGCCCGCGTCCCGACGGCTCGCTGACCGACCTGTCCATCGTGCTGCTGCGGGTGGAGAACGACGGCGCCACCACCATCGACCAGCACGACTACCGGGTGCACGACGGCGTGGCCGCCGGTCTGTCGGTCATCTTCGAGCGGCGGCGCGTGGTCGGCTACGCCGTCACCGAACTCAGCGACCGCGATCTGGGCCGCAGCCTCACCGGCACCGCCGGCATCGCCGTCCGCGAGGACACCGAGCGCGACTTCGGCGTCCTCGACCTACCCCGGGTCCCGCTCAACCGAGGCGACCACTACAAACTGCTCACCATCCTGCGCCGCACCGGCGGCACCGACGACTACCCCGCGCCGCGGCTGGAGGGACGGCTCAAGAACGGCCGTGTGCACGAGAACCGCAGCCGCACCCGCCCCAGTCCCTGGGGCGTCGCCCTGATCCTGTTCCTGGTGTCGGTCATCGCCGTACAGCTCACCATCGCGGTGACCCAGCCCCGGGCCGCACCGCTGGACTGCGCGCCGGGCCGGCTCACCCTCACCGGTTCGACCGCGCTCGCCCCGGCCATCCAGGCCGCCGCCACCGCCTACGAGAAGGTCTGCCCCGACGCCGACTTCACCGCCGACTTCCGCGGCAGCGAGGTCGGGCTGCAAACCCTGAACGCCGCCGGATCGGCGGCGGCCGACAACGCCTCACCCGCCATGGTGGCCGTTTCCGACGGTGAGAAGGGGGACGGCTACCCCCGCCTGCTCCCCCGCCCGGTGGCGTTCTCGCTGTTCACCCTGGTCGTGCATCCCGACACGGGGGTCGCCGATCTGTCGCGTGCGAATATCCGTGCGCTGTACGAGGGTTCGATCACCAACTGGAGCGAGCTCGGCGGGCGCGACCTGCCGGTCCGCATCGTCGGCCGCAATCGGGGCTCGGGCACCCGTCAGACCTTCGAGAACCAACTACTCGACGGCGCGTGGCATCCCGACGCCAATTCCACCGACTGCCGCACCATCGGCAATCCGGCCGCCAGCGGACCGGTCCGCTGCGAACGGCTGAGCACCGCGGAGGTCCTCACCACCGTCGCCGCCCTGCCCGGCGCTCTGGGCTACGCGGAGCTGGGCGCGGCCGTGCCCCGCCGTGACGTCACCCTGGTCCGCATCGACGGGCACGCGGCCGAGCTGCTCAATGCCACGCACGGCGCCTATCCGTTCTGGAACACCGAATTCGCCTACACCTACGGCGACCCCGCCGCCGAATCCCTCACCGCCAGCTTCCTGCGCTACCTCACCACCCAGCTCGGCCGGGACATCCTGCGGGCGCACGGCAACATCCCCTGCGACGAACTCGACAATCCGGTGCGCTGCCGCCCCACCGGCTGAGCCCGCGTGCGCCGCGATCGGTGCGCGACTCCCCAGAGCGCACCGACCGCGGCGACATCGTCGCCCATGGCGTCCCGGTGCGGGCCGATTCGCCATGGGGGATACCCCAGCGGTACGGGCCGCGATCCTCGCCGACCGCGTCCATACCGTCCCCTCCTGGCATCCGGCAGCCATCCTGTCTCGGACGGCCCTGAGAGCATCCCGAGTCGACCCGCCGGGGGTCAAGCCGAAGTCCTGTCCCAATTTGTCCCAGTTACCGGACCGGGTGAGATGTGCGTCACTCCGACGGTTCGGGCAATCACCCCATCTGGCGGTAGGTTCATCGGGTAATCGCCAGCCGTTGGCAGTAGTCGTCTCAGGAGGTCGCACCCGCAGTGGAGCCACGGGAGGCCATCGCCGGTTACCTGCGAGAACGCCGCGCGGCCGCGGGTCTGACCCGCGCCGAGCTGGCCCGCCGGGCCGGCATCTCCGAGGGGCTCATCCAGAAACTGGAACAGGGCACCCGGCCGCCGACCTCCACCGCCCTGGGCGCGCTGTTCGACGCGCTCGACGTGCCGATCAACTACCGCGAGTACGCGGCCAACGTGCTGCAACCGGAACTCACCGCGATCTCGGCCACGACACAGGCGCCGAGCCGCGCGGAGCTGGACTTCCTGGAAAGCATCCCGTACCCGGCCTGCTACCAGACCGTCCCCGCCCTGGATCTGATCGCCGGTAACGCCGCGTACCGGCGCGCGTTCCCGGGCCTGGAGGAACCGGGCACCAACATCATGGCCTGGATGCTGCTGCATCCGGTCGCCCGCGAGGTCATCGCCGATTGGGAACGCGAGGTGCACCTCATGGTGCATTCGTTCCGGCATATGGCCCACGGCGTCACCGCCCCCGAGCGCATCGCCGAGATCACCGAACTCTGCGCCCGCTCCCCCGACTGGCAGCGCCTCTGGAACACCGATATCCCGCCCACCGACATCCCCCGCCGCCCGGTCCGCATCCGCCCCGTCGCGGGCGGCGAATGGACGCCCATGTACGTCCAATTGCTGCGCTGCGAACTCCCCCGCCGCGACTGGTGGGTCTACTCCATGGTTCCGCTGCGCGGCATCCGCCCCGCCCCCTGATCAGGGGCCGTCTACATCGGGCCCTGATCACCGGCCGTCGACATCGGGCCGATCGTCGGCCTCCGGATGCAGCAGCCGGTAGGGCCCCGACCCGCGCTCGGCCAGAGTGTCACTCGGATTGAGCAGGTAGCAGCGCCGCAGCGACAGGCAGCCGCAGCCGATACACCCGGTGAGTTCCCGCTGTAGCTGCTCGATCTCCCGCCGCCGCGCCTCGAGGTGGTCGCTCCAGCGTCTGGCGATCCGGTCCCAGTCGCGTTTGCTCGGCATCCGGTCCTCGGGCAGCGCCACGAACACCTCGGCCACCTCGGCCAGCGGAATCCCGAGCCGCTTGGCGAACAGCACCAGCGACAGCCGCCGCAGCACATGGCGGCGGTAGCGGCGCTGATTGCCGGAGGTGCGGACCGAGGAGATCAGGCCCTGCTCCTCGTAGAAGCGCACGGCCGAGGTGGCGACGCCCGCGCGCCGAGCGAGTTCGCCGATGGTCAGCAGATCGGTCGGTGCCTGTCCCATACCCGCTCTCTTGACTTCAATAGAACTTGAAGTTCTAGCGTAGCGCCCTGTGACCGCAACACCATCGAAACCCCCAGTGACTACGACGAATCCGGAGGACGGCGCATCGGGTGCCGTGACCGGCGGCTGGTCCGAACTGTTCTCCGGACGCTATCTCGCCAGTGTGCTCGTGCTCGCGGGCGGCGTCGCGCTGTATGCGATGAACCTCTACTTCACCGCCGCGCTGATGCCGTCGATCGTGGCCGATATCGGCGGCGCGCGATACTACGCGTGGGTGGCGACCGGCTTCCTCATGGCGGCGGTGATCGCCGCCATGCTGGTCAGCCGCGTGCTCGGCCGGTGGGGCGCGGCGGCCGCCTACCTCGCCGGTTTCCTGGTCTTCTCCCTCGGAGCCGCGATCAATGCGCTCAGCCCGACCATGGAGCTACTCGTCGTGGGCCGGGTGGTGCAGGGCCTCGGCGGTGGGCTGCTTGCCGGGCTCGGCTTCGCGGTCATCAGAAGTACGCTGCCGCAACACCTCTGGGCGCGCGGAGCCGGGCTGGTATCGGCCATGTGGGGAGTGGGGACGCTGATCGGGCCCGCGCTGGGCGGACTGTTCGCCGAACTCGGGGCGTGGCGGTGGGCCTACGGACTGCTGCTGGCGGTGGCGCTGCTGCTGGCCGCGCTCACCCGCCGCACACTGCCGCGCGCGGCCGAATCCACCGACCGCAGCCCCGTTCCGGTGGCCGCACTGGTGACACTGACCCTCGCGGCCAGCGCGTTCAGCCTGAGTTCGACCGTACCCGAGGGCATTTCGACCACCATCGCACTCGTCGCGGGCGTGCTGCTGATCGCCGCGTTCCTGTCGATCGACGCCAGGGGCGCGGTGAGCGTCCTCCCCCGCTCCACCTATGCGCGCGGGAATTCCCTCAAATGGGTCTATCTGACGGTGGCGGCGCTGTGCGCGGGGGTGATGACCGAGAACTTCGTGCCGCTGTTCGGCCAGCGCCTCGGCGGTCTGTCACCGCTCGTCGCCGGATTGCTCGGCGCGGCACTGTCGGTCGGCTGGGTGGTGGCGCAGCTGTTCAGCGTCGGCCTCACCGCGCCCGCCGCGCGGCGGGCGATCCGCATCGCACCGCTGCTGCTCACCGGCGGACTGCTCGCCTACGGCCTGCTCCAGGCCGACGCCGCCCCCGGCGTCGTCGTCATCGCCTGGGCGGTGGTGCTCTTCGTCGCGGGCACGGGCATCGGCCTGGCCTTTCCGCACCTGAGCGTGGCAGCCATGAGCAGCACCGACGATCCGGCGGAGGGCGCGCAGGCCGCGGCGGCGCTCAACACCACCCAGCTCATCACCTACGCCGTCACCTCGGCCATCGCGGGCACGCTGATCCGGCTCGGGGACGCGTCGGTGGTGGACTCGGCCAGGCTCATGGCGCTGGGCATCGCCGTCCTCACCGCATTCGGCGTAGCGACGGCGGTTCTCGCCACCCGCACGCGGTAGGTCAGCGGCTGGCGCGGCGGCGGTGCGCGGCGACGTGCACGGCCGTCGAGCAGCGGGTGGAGCAGAAGCGGCGGCGGCCGTTGCGGGAGGTGTCCACGAATACGATGGCGCAGCCGTCGCGGGCGCAGCGGCCGATGCGGTGCGGGTCCTCGCAGAACAGCGACGCCAGGCCGAAGGCCGTGTACGCCTTCACCCGCTCGTCCACCGGGGCCGTCTCGTCGGAGTAGTGCAGATGCGGGGCGCGGCCGTCGTGGGTGGAGATGTAGGGGCGACTGGTCGTCGCGGCCAGCAGCGCGTTGAGCAGTTCGACCGACGGCCGGTCGAAGACCGCGTCGAGTGCCTCGCTCCAGCGCCGCAATTCGGCCTGCTGGCGGGCGTCGATGGGGCCGAGCGGCTGGTAATCCGCTTCGGCCAGCAGGCGACCGAGGTCTTGTTCGGGTGAGGCGTTCACCAGGCGCGCGGCCAGTTCGGCCGCCACCCCGCCGTAAGGGTTGAAATGCACTGAACCATTACAGCAGGGTGGAGCCATGTCAGCCACCTGCCCCACCTGCGCCTGGCCCACCCCGACCACCGTGTCCACCCACGGCGACGTGCGCTACCTCCGCTGCGTCTGCGGGCGGTGGCTGATCCAGGAGCGCGGGGCCGTACTCGCCACCGCCGGGGAGAGCGTCTTCGCCGACTCGGAGTGAGTCCGGTCCAGCAGTGAGTCCGGTCCAGCAGTGAGTCCGGTCTAGACGACCACCTGCACCACGTCACCCGGTGACAGATGATGGAACGTCGTCTCCGCACCCTCCGGCGTCATCCGGATGCACCCGTGCGACTGCTCCTCGATCGGTCCGATATGGGTGGCGATGTCCCCGTTGAAGAAGACCGCCCATTTCATCGGCACGTGGTGCAGGGTGCTCCAGTGATCTTCCCGTTTGAACGCGACCCGGAAGGTCCCCGGCGGCGTCTCGTATCCGGGCCGTCCGTGCGAGATCGGCGTCGGCCCGTAGGTGACCCGGCCGTCCTCCATCAGCCACGCCTCATTGGTCGACAGCCGCATGCACATGCGCGCCGAGGCGTCACACGGCGCGACCACCGGTGCGGGCGGTGGCGGCGGGATGATCGCCGGGACACCCGGGATATCGGGTCCGCCCGGCCACAGCGGTTCGGCCTGCGCGGGCGCGGCGACGACGAGTCCGGCCGCCACCAGGCCGACCGCGGCCGCGACCCTGCCTGCCCACCAACGGCCTGTCCGTGCACGACCTGTCCGGGAACGCTTCCTATCCATGACGCTTCCAGCCTCTCGCCTCGACCGGGCGGCGGGCAGCCGAATCACCGGTCGTCTGTATGGAAGGGCCCTGTGGGTATCGCCATATTCCGGAAGACAATCAATGGTACTGTCCGGCAGCCCTTTCCGCGATCATTCCGGACGCACCGAGGGCGGCAGCAGGCCGTCCACGATGGCGGCCAGGCCCTGGCGGTGGGTATCCCGGACGGTCAACTCGGCCCAGCGGTCGGCGACCGCGGCGACCGTGGGCAGTGCGGTCACGTCGAGGTCGGCCAGCGCGTCGGCGCGGTCCAGCGCGGCGGCACGCTCCGGCGCGGCCTGTCGGCGTTCCCGGTTCGCGCGCATGACCAGATCGCCGACGATGTAGTACCAGAGGGTGCGATACACGTCGACGGCCTGCTCGGGAGTGTGTCCGCAGGCCACCGCCGCCGCCATCATGACCTCCACCATGGGCATCGCCGAGGGGACGACGAGCGGGTCGGCCGCCAACACCTCCACGATCCACGGACGTTCGGCCAGACGTTCGTACAGCACCAGCGCCGCGGCGAGCAACCGCTGCCGGGGATCATCGGGCAACTCCAGTCGCGGGATCTCCCGCGCGTGCGACTCCAGGACCAGTAGCAGCAGTTCGTCCTTGTCGCGCACGTGGTGATACAGCGCCATCGCGGTGCTGTCGAGCTCCTTGGCCAGCCGCCGCATGGACAGCGCCTCCGGCCCCTCGTCGCGCAGTACCCGGTCGGCGGCGGCGACGATCGATTCCCGGGACAGCCGCGCCGGTCGGCCCGCCCTGCCCCGTGGTGCTGTTGCTCCGGACATCCGACCATCCTCCCCTACTCCCCGATGCGGGCCGCCCGGGGCGGTGGCTCGAAGCGTGCGCTCGAGGTACCTTTATTTTACGCGTATAGAAATGGATGGAGCCATGCCTGCCACCGACCTCGCCGAGCCCGCCGACGACCTGTCCGCGCCGCACCTCGCACGCCGCTACGGACCCGGTTTCGCGGCCGTCGTCATCCTGCAGATCATCGCCGCGATCGCCGGTCTCGCCCCGCTGCTGGCGGTCGTCGAACTCGGCCGAATGCTGTTGTCGCCCAATCCTCTCGACCATGGGGACGTCCGATTCGCGGTCGTCGCCGGTGCGGTCGGCCTGTTCGTGCGCCTGCTGTGCACGGCCGCGTCCGCGGGCATCGGTCATCTGCTCGACGGCCGCATCCAGCTGTGGCTGCGGCGGCGGTTGGCCGCGCACCTGGGAACGGTGCCGATCGGCTGGGTCTCCCGGCGACGCACCGGCGAACTGGCCACCGTGGTGGGACGTGATGTGAGCGCCGTGCATCCGTTGCTCGCGCACGCCCCGGGCGAACTCGTCAACGCCTTCGTGGTGCCACTGGTCGCGCTGGCCTACCTGGTCACCGTCGACTGGCGGCTCACGCTCATCACCCTGATCCCGGTGGTGCTGGCGGTGGCCGTGGTTCCGCTCATGCTGACCCCGACCCGGCAGCGCGAACAGCAGGACCGCGATGCGGCCATGGCCCGCATCGCCGCCGCGGCGGTGGAGTTCGTCCAGGGCATCGCGGTGGTGAAGGCATTCGGCGGCGGCCAGCGGGCGCATCACGCGTTCCGCACGGCCACAGCGGAATTCGCCGACGTCTTCCGTCGCTGGGTGCTCGGCCTGTCCGGACCCGCCGCGGCCGTGTCGGTGGCGCTGTCGCCACCGTTCGTCCTGCTGGTGATCCTTGTCGGCGGTGCCGCGCTGATCACCGGCGGCTCGCTGGCCCCGGCCGATCTGCTGCCCTTCCTGCTGCTCGGACTGGGACTGACCGCACCCGTTGCCGCCCTCGGCCACGGCTTCGACGATCTGGTCGAGGCCCGTGCCGCATTCGGCCGTATCCGGAACGTGCTTGCGGTACCGCCGCTTTCGACACCAGACCACCCGAAGCGGCCGCGGGGGCACCGCGTCGAACTGCGCGGCGTCCGCTTCGGCTACGACGACGACCACGAGGTGCTGCGCGGTATCGACCTGACCCTCGAGCCCGGCACGGTCACCGCCGTCGTGGGACCTTCGGGCAGCGGAAAGTCCACGCTGGCACAGCTGTTGCCGCGCTTCTTCGACCCGACCCACGGCCGGATCCGGCTCGGTGGAGTCGATCTGCGCGATATCGACAGCCGTGATCTGCACGCATCGGTCTCGTTCGTCTTCCAGGATGTGCGGCTGCTGCGCGCGTCGATCGCCGAGAACATCGCGCTGGCGGTACCGCACGCCGACCGCGACGCGATCGTGCGCGTCGCCCGACTGGCGAACATCCACGACCGGATTCTCGAACTGCCGCGCGGCTACGACGCGGTGGTCGGCGCGGACGTGCGACTGTCGGGCGGTGAGGCGCAACGGATCTCGATCGCCCGGGCACTGCTCGCCGATGCTCCGGTGCTGGTGCTCGACGAGGCGACCGCCTTCGCCGACCCACGCACCGAACGCGCCGTGCGCGACGCCCTGGCCGCGCTGGCGGGTGACCGCACGGTACTCGTGATCGCACACCGGCTCGAGACCATCGCCGACGCCGACACCGCCGTCGTGCTCGCGGACGGGCAGATCGTCGAATCCGGCCGACCCGCAGAACTACTGGCGCGCGGTGGCCGTTTCGCCGCCCTCTGGCACGCACACCGATCCGCCCACATCGACGGCGATATCACACCGGGAGCCGACCACTCATGATTCGCATGCTGCTACGACTGCTGGGGCCCGACTACGCCGCGCCCATGCGGCGCACCGTGGCCCTCATGACCGCGGCCGCCCTGGCCGAAGGGCTGTCCTACGCGCTGCTGGTGCCCGTACTGCGAGCCCTGTTCGGGGACCATCCCGGCGACGCCCGCCCCTGGCTGATCGCCTTCGCGGGCGCGGTCGCGGGCTACGCCGTGCTGCGCTATCGCAGTGACCTGTCCGGCTTCCGCGTCGGCATCGCGTTGCTGCGCGGCGTCTATCACCGATTCGGCGATCATCTGGCCCGGCTGCCGTTGGGCTGGTTCGACTCCGGTCGCGTCGGGCAGGTGTCGACGCTGGCCGGCGAGGGCATCCTGGGTGCCATGGGCGCGGCGGCGCATCTGCTGTCCCCGTTCATCTCCGCATCCGTGACCCCGCTGACGATCCTGGCCGTGGTCCTCGTCGTCGACTGGCGGCTGGGCCTGGCCGCCCTGCTCGCGGTGCCGGTCGTGGTGGCGATTCAGCGGTGGGCGGGGCGCGCGAGCGCCGCCGCCGACGCCCAACGGCTCGAACGCGGCAGCGAGGCCGCCGGGCGTGTCATCGAATACCTGCAGGCGCAGCCGGTGCTGCGCAGCGGCGGCCGCACCGCCGCTCGCTTCGACCTGCTCGACGACGCGCTGTCCGCACTCGAGCGAACCGCACGCCGCTCCACGCTGTCGGCGCTGCCCGGCATCATCGGCCTCACGGTCACGGTGCAGGCGGTGTTCACCGCCCTGCTGGCGCTGGGCGCGTATCTGGCACTGGGCGGAGCCATCGGCGCGGCCGAACTGCTGGTGGTGCTGGTCCTCGCCGCCCGCTGCACCGACCCGCTGCTGTCGCAGGCGGAGATCGGCAGCAAGATGCGTGCCACCCGAGCGGAACTGGCCCGCCTCGACGCGGTGCTGCGCACCCCGTCGCTGCCGCAGCCGCGCCGGCCGATCGAGCCGGTGCGCGCGGATCTGGATCTCGACGCCGTCACGCTGGGTTCATCGCCGGCGAGCGCGGGCCGACAGGGACGCACGATGATCGACGGCGTGACGCTGTCGGTGCCGGAGGGCAGCCGCCTCGCCGTCGTCGGACCGTCGGGTGCGGGCAAGAGCACCCTGCTCCAGCTGCTCGCCCGGTTCCACGACGTGGACGCGGGCGCGGTGCGCCTCGGCGGCGTCGATGTGCGCGACATCGCCACGGAGACACTGATGGAGCGCATCGCCATCGTGTTCCAGGAGGTGTACCTCTTCGACGGCACCATCGAGGAGAACGTCCGCCTCGGCCGCCCCGACGCCGCGCCCGAGCAAGTCCGGGCGGCGGCCACCGCCGCCCGCCTGGACGAGGTGGTCGCACGACTGCCCCGGGGCTGGGACACTCCGGTCGGCGAGGGCGGCGCACTCCTGTCCGGCGGTGAGCGCCAACGCGTCTCGATCGCGCGAGCGTTGCTGAAGGATTCCCCCGTCATCCTGCTGGACGAGATCACCGCCGCGCTGGACCCGCTCAACGAGGCGGCCGTGCACGCCGCCCTCGACCGCCTCACCGCGGGTCGCACCGTGGTGCAGGTCGCCCACCGGCTGCGCACCGTGCGACGGGCCGACCGCATCGCCTTCCTGGACAATGGTCGGATCGTCGAGCAGGGCACCCACGACGAATTGCTGCGACTGGGTGGCCGCTACGCCGAATTCTGGCAGCTCGCACTGGTTCCCACCGCGAGCGAGTGAGCGGTCGGCGTCAGGACTCCCCGGCGCGGCGGGCGTGCCAGCGGTCGAAGAGTACGGGGAGTTCGGCGACGAAGAAGTCGAAGAAGTCGCGCATCTCGGCGAGGCGGCGTCCCACCGGGGTGTCCGCGCCGAGGAGTTCGACGCCCTCACCGGCGGTTTCGGACCACATCTTCATCATGCGGTCGCGTTTGAGGAAGCTCGCGTACCACAGATCGTCGCGCAGCCGGTACGAGTCGCGGCGTTCGCCGGGCACGCGTTCCTTGGTGATCAACCCGACCTGGTCGAGGTAGGCCACCGCGCCGGATACCGCCGCGGGGCTGATCGACAGCGCCTCGGTGAGCTCCCGGGCCGACATCCGGCCCTCCTCGGTCACCATGAGTGCCGCGAACACTCGCGCGGGCATCCGGGGCCAGCCCATATCGGTGAGCCCCAGCGCCAACTTCTCGACGAAGCGGGCCGTGGCGTCGCCACGGTCGGATGCGGCCGGATTCGCCGACACCAACACTCCTCTCGGATCAGCCGACAGGATCGGCGGACGCGGTCTCGTCCCCGAACAGCTCCTGGCGGCGCTGCTGCCATCGTCGCATCGTGTGCGGCAGTTCGGCGCGCATGAACCGGTAGTACTCGAGTGTTTCGCGCACCCGGCGGCCGCCGGGGCGAGCGTGGTCGAGCAGTTCGACGCCCTCGACGAGGAAGCCTACCGAGCGGTCCAGCGCCGCCTGCCGCTGCATGGTGATGGCGTACCAGACGTCGTCGTCGTAGACGCGGTAGGTGTCGTGACGCGCACCGGGTTCGCGCTCGCGGCCCAGCAGTCCGATCCGAACCAGATGGCGGACCGCTCCCGAGACGGCGGCCGGGCTCACCCGTAGGCCCCGGGCCAGTTCCTGGGCGGTGTAGCGCTCGGCGTCATCGGCGAGGACGAAGGCGAACACCCGCGCCGAGGTACGCGGCATGCCGGATTCGGTGAGCAACAGCGCGAACTGTTCCACGAACCGCAGGACGGCTTCCTCCTGCTGATCCTCCGGCGCTGTCGACACCCGTTCAACCTCCCATTTCCCGTGATCGCTGAGTAGCTACATCATAGCTTTTAGAACATTCACAAATTTATGAAAGATATGTACGCTGCCTTCATGGACAACGCCATCGCCATCACCGGACTGCACAAGTCCTTCGGCCCCACCCAGGCACTCGACGGCCTCGATCTGCAGGTCGCCCGGGGCGAGGTGCACGGCTTCCTGGGCCCGAACGGCGCGGGGAAGACGACCACCATCCGGGTCCTGCTCGGACTACTCCAAGCCGACCGGGGCGAGGTGAACCTGCTCGGCGGCGACCCCTGGAACGACGCGGTGGACCTGCACCGGCGACTCGCCTACGTTCCCGGCGACGTGGAGCTGTGGCCCAACCTCACCGGCGGCGAGGCCATCGACCTGTTCGGCCGCCTGCGCGGCGGACTGGACAAGCGGCTGCGCGACGAACTCATCGAACGCTTCGATCTCGACCCGACCAAGAAGGGGCGCACCTACTCCAAGGGCAACCGGCAGAAGGTCGCGCTCATCGCCGCACTGGCCGCCGACGTGGAACTGTTCCTGCTCGACGAACCCACCGCGGGCCTCGACCCGCTGATGGAGGTCGTCTTCCAGGACGTGGTGCACGAGGTGAAGAGCGCCGGTGCGACCGTCCTGCTGTCGAGTCACATTCTGGCCCAGGTGGAGAAGCTCGCCGACCGGGTGAGCATCATCCGACAGGGTCGTGTCGTGCAGTCCGGAACCCTCACCGAGATGCGGCATCTCACCCGCACCTCGGTCGAGGCCGTGACCGAGCGTCCGGTCACGGGACTGGCGGAACTGGCCGGTGTCCACCACGTCACCACCGAGGACGGCAGGCTGCGCTTCGATGTCGACGGCGCGGCGCTCGACGCGGCCATCGCCCGGGTCAGCGCCGCCGGGATCCGCTCACTGACCAGCCATCCGCCCACCCTCGAGGAACTCATGCTGCGGCACTACGGCGACGAACTCGCCGCCAGCGGCAACGGCCAGGGAGTGAGCGCGCGATGAGCACCCGCACCGGTACCGCCGCGCCCACCCGGCCCGCCGCCGGGTCCGGCACCGCCTTCACCGGGACCGGCACCCTGCTGCGCTTCATGCTGCGCCGCGACCGAATCAAGTTGCCCGCCTGGATCATCGGCATCACCTTCATGGGTTTGTACTACGCGGCCGCGCTGCCGCAGGTGTACAAGACCCAGGAGGATCTGCGCGCGGTCAGCCAATTCGCCGAGGGCACCATGGGCGCGCTCATCGCCGGTCCGGGCTACGGATTGACCGATCCCACCATCGAATCCGTGATCGTCGCCATCTACGGGCTGTACTTCCTGCTGCTGGCCGCGCTGATGAACATCCTGCTCATCTCCCGGCACACCAGGGTGGAGGAGCAGACCGGCCGAGCCGAGCTGATCCGCGCCAACGCCGTCGGCCGCCACGCCCCGCTCACCGCGGCGCTGCTGCTGGCGGTGGCCGCGAATGTGGCGCTCTCCCTGCTGATCGCGGGCAGCTTCGCCATCTCCGGTCTCGATACCAGCGGTGCGCCGCTGTTCGGCGCGAGCGTCGGCGCCGCCGGTCTGGTCTTCGCCGGGATCACCGCGGTGACCGTGCAGATCACCGAATACTCCCGCGCCGCATCGGGTATGGCCGGTGCCGCACTCGGCGTGGCGTATGTGGTTCGCGCGGCCGGGGATACGATCCGGGAGGGCGGCAGCGCGCTGTCCTGGTTCTCCCCGCTGGCCTGGTCGCAGCAGACCCGCGCCTACGTGGATCCGCGCTGGTGGCCGCTGGCACTGTCGGTCGGCTGTGCCGTCGCGACGGCGGCGATCGGCTACGCACTGTCGAGCAGCCGCGATCTGAACGCCGGCCTGGTCGCGCCGCGCCGCGGTAACCGCGAGGCCCCCGCCTGGCTCGATACCCCTGTCGCCCTTGCCTTCCGGCTCCAGCGGGCCAGCCTGATCGGCTGGTCGCTGGCGCTGGCGGCGAGCGGGCTGCTCTACGGCGCGCTCACCAGCACCCTGGTCGACGCGTTCGAGGATCTGCCCGACAATGTCGTCGACGTCATGGGCGGTGACCCGAGCCGCATGCTGGACGGCTACGTCAGCACCATGGCCGTCTTCGACGCCCTGCTGGTGGCGATTTTCGTCATCCTCGGTGTGCAGTCGCTGCGCGGCGAGGAGACCAAGGGCCACGCCGAACCCGTGCTGGCCACCGGCACCAGCCGCTGGGCGCTGTTCGGCGGCTGGATCGGGGTGCTGGCGGCCGGGGCGGCCGCCCTGCTGCTGGTGGTGGGCGCGGCACTGGGCGTGTCGGCGGCCATCTCCATCGGCGACGGCTCCTACCTGGGCAAGGTCATCGCGGCGCATCTGGTGTATCTGCCCGCGGTCCTGGTGGTGCTGGCGGTGGCGGCGCTGCTGTTCGGCGTCGTGCCGGGAGCGGTCGGCGCGGCCTGGGCGCTGTTCGGCTTCGCGATGATCCTGGCCTTCTTCGGATCAATCATGGACCTGCCGCACTGGGTGATGAACCTGTCACCGTTCGAACACACCGCCGCGCTACCGCTGGAACCGATGACCTGGTCCCCGCTGGTCGTCCTCACCGCCCTCGCCCTCGCGCTGATCGGGACGGGCGGCACGGCCTTCCGGCGGCGTGACCTGGACATGAATTAGGAACCGGCGCGAATCGCGGATCCGGAGGTTTGCGTTCGCCCGCGCGTGACACTCGAAGAACAGTGAATACCGGTCCGCACCGGAGCGCGATCGCGCCCGCACTGCTGCTACTGCTGGCGGGCGCGGTCGCTCTCGTCTCCGCACTGCTGGGCGGCGGCACCGCGCACGGTCAGCAGGCGGACAGCGGTGTGCTGGCGACCTCGGTGGACGGACCCATCACGACGGTCGTCGCCGACCATCTGCGCGACGGCGTGCAGCGCGCCGAACGGGAGCAGCGTCGCGCCTTCCTGCTCGAACTGGACACCCCCGGCGGACTGGACACCGCCATGCGGGCGATCGTGCGGGAATTCCTCGACGCGCAGGTCCCGGTCGTGGTGTACGTCGCGCCGTCGGGGGCGCGGGCGGCCTCGGCCGGATCCATCATCACCTCCGCCGCCCATATCGCCGCCATGGCGCCGGGCACGACAATCGGCGCGGCCACCCCGGTGGACGCGGCCAGTGGCGAGGAGGCCGGCGGCAAGGTCGTCGAGGACGCCGCCGCCTACGCGGTGTCGATCGCCGAACAGCGGGGCCGCGATACCGAATTCGCCGAGGACACCGTCCGGGAGGGCCGTGCGGTCACCGACCGCGAGGCGATGGAGATCGGCGCGGTGGACCTGGTGGCGGCCGACCGCGCCACCCTGCTGACCGAGATCGACGGCCGCACCGTGCGGCTCGCCGACGGCACCGAAACCACCCTGCGGACCGCCGACGCCGCCGTGGACGACTACCGCATGGGCACCTTCGCCCAGCTGCGGCAGACCCTGGCCAACCCGACGCTGGCCTTCCTGCTGCTCTCCCTCGGCAGCCTCGCCATCCTGTACGAATTGGCAAGTCCCGGAGCGGGTCTGGGCGGCGTGCTGGGTGCGGTGATGTTGGCGCTCGCCTTCGTCTCGCTCGCCGTGCTGCCGGTGAATATCGCGGGCGTGCTGCTGCTGGGTCTGGCCGTGGCGCTGTTCGTGGCCGAACTGTTCACCCCCGGCATCGGGGTCTTCGCCGCCGGTGGGGCCATCGCCCTCGCGGTGTCCGGGCTGATGCTGTTCGACGAGCCGTTCGACGTCGACCCGCGCGTGCTGTGGCCGACGGCCGTGGTCGTCGGGCTGGGTGCGGTACTGGCCGGACGGCTGGCCCTGCGCGCCCGCCGCGCCCCCACCGTCTCCGGCAGCCAGACGCTGATCGGACAGGAGACCACCATCGAGGAGGCCGAGGGCGAGCGGGGACGCGCCCGACTGGAGGGCTCGTGGTGGAACGTGCGCAGCGACGGACCGCCGCTGCGTGCCGGGCAGCGGGTGCGGGTGGTCGACCTGCGCGAGCTGACCCTCGTCGTCGAACCCCTCACACCGGAGAAGAAGTGAGTCAAGTGATACTCGGACTGATAGCCGCCGTGGTGGTCGTGCTGATGATTCTGGCCGCCGCCATCCGCATCGTGAACGAATACGAACGCGGCGTGATCTTCCGGCTCGGCCGGGTGATCGACGCCAAGGGACCGGGCCTGTTCTTCATCATCCCGATCGTGGACCGCATGGTGAAGGTGTCACTGCGCACGGTCACCATGGACATTCCGCCGCAGGACGTCATCACCAAGGACAATGTGACCGTCACCGTCAATGCCGTCACCTACTTCCGGGTGGTGGATCCGGTGCGATCGGTGGTGGCCGTGGAGGACCACGTCCTGGCCACCTCGCAATTCGCCCAGACTACCCTGCGCAGCATTCTCGGCCAGACCGATCTGGACGATCTGCTGATCAATCGCGAGCAGGTGAACGCGCAACTGCAGAAGATCATCGACGAGGTCACCAACCCGTGGGGCGTCAAGGTGGACCACGTGGAGGTCAAGGATGTGGAGCTGCCCGAGAGCATGCGCCGCGCCATGGCCCGGCAGGCCGAATCCGAACGTGAGCGCCGCGCGAAGGTGATTCACGCCAAGGGGGAACAGGAGGCCGCGGAAACCCTGGGCAAGGCCGCCGAGGTCATGGAGCGTCGCCCGGCCGCGCTGCAACTGCGGGTGCTGTCCACCATGGCCGATATCTCGGCGGACCGCAGTTCGACGCTGATCTTCCCGCTGCCCATGGAGTTCGTGAAGCTGGCCGATGCGGTGCGCCCGCTCGCCGAGGCCGCCGCCGCACGGATGGAGGAGCCCCCGCAGCGGTGAACGCCCGCTGCGTTATCGTCGTCGCAGCATGTCGATACGTCGTTTTCTCCCCCGGGCAACATCAGAGTTGCCGACCGCCGATGGTCCGGCGCGCGCCCGCGCGCGGCTCCCGGCGTCGTCCCGCCCGCTGCGCTGTGCGGCGGCGCTGGCGGCATTACTCGGACTGACGGCGTGCTCGACCCGCGACGAGACCCCGATGCACCAGGGCGCCGCGCTCGCCCATCCCACGGCCGTGCCGCCCGCGGATTACGAATTCCCGCTGGCCTGGGCCGGTGACTACACCTTCCGCTGGAGCGCCGCGGGCGATATCGACCTCGGCGCGCCGGAGGCGGCCGTGGTGCGCGCATTCGCGGAGAGCACACAGGTGGCGCTGTCGGTGGGGGCGCGACTCGCGTATCCCGGCTACGCGGAGGTCATTCCGAACGGCAAATGGCTGCGCATTCCGGATGGCGGCGCGTACCCGCCGGGTGCGGCCGAGGGGGACTGGAAGCTGCGCTGGGCGGGCACGTTTCTCGGACGGATCCTGCGCATCCAGCCCGATGCCACCGGTTTCACCGCCATGTACTGCCTGGACGACGTGGACGTGGCCGAGTCCTACGATGCCGGAGCCACCTACACCTGGCGGCAGGATCAGCCCGGGAAGCCGCCCCGCGGACTCCCGGTGTGGCTGACCGTACGCTCGACCGCCGCCCCCGCCGATTCCGACGCCCCCGCCGCCGCTACCGCCGGGGCAACCGGGGTGGACGCCCGCACCACCGAATTCGGGCATCGGCGGGCGCCGAACTACGACGTCTTCGAGGGCTGGACGATCACCGACGTCACGGCCACCGCGCCCCGCGACGCCGAGGCCGCCGCCCTCGCCGCGGCGTGCACGGCCTGGGCGCTCGACAATCCGCACATCAATCCCGCCTATCTGGCCGAGACGCCCAGCCGGGTACCGGCCGACCAGCTGCCCGAGGCGGCTCCGCCGCTGCCGGGCTGGGGTATCCGGATCGCCGAGTAGCCGAACGGTTGCGCTCAACTTCTAACATCGACGTGATGGTCAATTAACAGCCGGTTGATGCCCGTTGTGCGAGGATTGCGCTTCATATCGACACCTCGCCTGGGAGAACGCGCTTTGGCTGACTTTCTGAATACCATCAACGGCTATATCTGGAGCAATGGGCTGGTCTACCTGTGTCTGGCGGCAGGTGTGTACTTCTCCATCCGATCCAGATTCGTTCAGGTGCGCCAGGTGCCGGAGATGGTCCGGCTGATGCTCAAGGGCGAGAAGTCGCCGTCGGGCGTCTCCTCGTTCCAGGCGCTGGCCATGTCGCTGTCGGGCCGCGTGGGCACCGGCAATATCGCGGGCGTCGCCACCGCCATCGCCTTCGGCGGCCCCGGCGCACTGTTCTGGATGTGGACGGTGGCCTTCCTCGGCGCGTCCACGTCCTTCGTGGAGTGCACCCTGGGCCAGATCTACAAGACCCGCGACCAACTGACCGGTGAGTACCGCGGCGGCCCGGCCTACTACATCAGCAAGGCGATGGCGCACACCCGCGCCGCCCCGGCCTTCAAGATCTACGGCTTCGCCTTCGCCGCGGTGACCGTGCTCGCGTGCGGTCTGCTGCTGCCCAGCGTGCAGTCCAACTCCATGGCCTCGGCCATGAACCAGGCGTGGGACGTGCCGACCTGGGTGGTGGCCGTGGGTGCGGTCATCCTGCTGGCCTTCGTGATCATCGGCGGCGTCAAGCGCATCGCCGCCTTCGCCGCGGTCGTGGTGCCGTTCATGGCCATCGCCTACATCCTGGTCGCACTGATCATCGTGGCGTTCAACGCCGCGGAGATCCCGAATGTCATCAGCACCATCTTCGCCAGCGCGTTCGGCGCGGACGCGGCCTTCGGAGCGATTCTCGGCGCGGCGGTCATGTGGGGCGTCAAGCGCGGCGTCTACTCCAATGAGGCCGGCCAGGGCACCGGACCGCACGCCGCCGCGGCGGCGGAGGTCTCGCACCCGGCCAAGCAGGGCCTCGTCCAGGCGTTCGCGGTCTACATCGACACCCTGTTCATCTGCACCGCGACCGGCTTCCTGCTGATGTCGACCGGTGCGTACCGGGTGTTCGAGGGTGAGAGCTCCGACGGCACGGTACTGGCCGACGGCGGCGCGCTGCCGTCGGACACCGTGGTCGGCCCGGCCTTCGCCCAGACCGCGGTGGACACCCTGTGGAGCGGCGTCGGTGCCAGCTTCGTCGCCATCTCGCTGGCCTTCTTCTGCCTGACCACGATCATCGCCTACTACTACATGGCGGAGACCAACCTCCGTTTCCTGATGGGCAAGTACGCGCCGATCCCGGTTCCGCTGATCCGCGGCACCCTCGGCTCCAACGTGACCCTGCTGCTGCAGGCGCTGATCCTGGTCTCGGTCACCATCGGCGCGGTCGCCACCGCCACCGACGCGTGGACCCTCGGCGATATCGGCGTCGGCCTGATGGCCTGGCTCAACATCATCGGCATCCTGATCCTGCAGCAACCGGCCTACAAGGCGCTGCGTGACTTCGAGCGCCAAAAGAAAGCCGGACTGGATCCGACCTTCGACCCACTGGCCCTGGGCATCCCGGGTGCCACCTTCTGGGAGACCTACGACCCGAAGTCCCGGGACAAGTTGACCAAGACCCCGGCGTAGCCAGGGTCCGCGC
>NZ_JASCXP010000055.1:0-25230 GCF_030010695.1 Nocardia sp. CC201C | reverse complement strand
CGGGCCGGGCGCAATTGGCAGCCTCCGCGTTCCGCGCACTGATCGACGACGCGCTGGAGGCCGGACAGCCCGATCCGCTCATCATGGCGAAATCGGTGCTGGGCCTGCTGACCGCGCTCATCTTCGACGACCGGGTGGCGGAGGCGCACGCGGTGTGGACCGACAACAGCGGCCCGACCTATTTGGGCATCTGGGCGCTGGAGAACGGTCAGACCTCCGTCCACGACGCCGTCGCCTACGCGCTCATCGAGGCGTTCCTGCATTCGCTGGGCACCGGCGACCCGATCACCTCCGCGAATGCCGTCGACGCCCTGATGTCGCGCTGCCTCGATTTCGCCTTCGCGCAGGACCTCGACGCGATCGGCCCCATGCTCAATACCTGGCGTCGCCACATTCACGAGATCTTCGAGGGCACCCCGCCACCGCCGGCGCTGGCCGCCGTGCAGCACGCCGAGCAGCGCTGGGGCCACCCGGTCCCGCCCGGCCCGCTGTACTGGATGCGCCCCTACCGCTGGGTGGTGGACTGGCTGTGAGCACCGGTTAGGCTCGGGACCCATGGCAGCCGAACAGACCGAGATCTGGCACAACCCGCAGTGCTCGAAGAGCCGGGCGGCGAAGGCGGTGCTCGATGCCGCCGGCGGCGATTACGTGGAACGCCGGTACCTCGACAATCCGCCCACCGCGGCGGAGCTGCGCGCGGTGCTGGCGAAACTCGGCCTGGAACCGTGGGACATCACCCGCACCGCCGAGGCGCAGGCGAAGGAACTCGGCGTCTCGAGCTGGGGCCGCACCCCCGCCGACCGTGACCGCTGGATCACCGCCCTGGCCGAGCATCCGCGGCTGATCCAGCGCCCGATCGTGCTGACCGCCGACGGTCGCGCCGTCGTCGCCCGCGACCAGGACTCGCTCACCACGCTGCTCTGACAACGGGTCGGGGCACACGCGACGAGAATCCGCGCCGTGCCACCATCCGCGGATTCTCGAAGCCGGGTGGCCCGCACAGTTCGGCACCCGCGCCTACGTCGTCCGCGCGTCCGCTGCCCGGTATCGCGGTCCGGGCCGCATGCCGTTGCCAGGCGGGTGCCGGTCAGATGTGCTCGGCCGCCACCGGTTCCAGCGGAAATGGCGGTTCGCCAGTCCCGGCGATGCGTAGATTTCCCCAGGGATCCCGTTCCTCGAGTCGGGCGGGCACCGGCTCCCGCCCTGGCAGCGCCAGATATACCCGGGCCCGGCCGGGGTCGGGCAATTCCGTCCCCGGGGTGGCGCTGATCCGCCCGTACCAGTGATACCGCCCGTCGATCGGATCGGGATAGCCGCCGAGCGTGACGGTCACCGGCAGCTCCATTCCGGGCGCGTCCAGTAGGGCCGGACCCGAATACTCGTGCGCCGGTTCGCGATCGGCGGGCACGGTGAGATCGAAATGCCCGAGATTCGGGCGGCGCAGCGTGCGCCAGTAGGAGACGCTGGATCCCGGCCACGCCGCCCGGTTCACCCCGTGCTCGTCGAGATACCAGCTGTCGCAGCCGCCCGAATTCCAGACGGTGCCCGCCAGTTTCGCCTGGATCCTGCGGTTGAACTCGTGCTGGGTCCCGGCCCGCACCTCCACCCGCGTGCTGCCATTGCGCCGCGCCGACTCCAGGCACTGCCGGATATAGCGGGCCTGCGCCTCGATCATGAACACGATGGACTGATTGCCGCCGCCGGAATTCGGTCCCATGATGAGGAACAGATTGGGGAAGCCGTGCACGGCGACCCCGAGGAACGCTTCCATTCCGCTCTGCCATGCGTCGCGCAGGGAACGACCGTTCGCGCCCACCACATGCTGCTCGGCGAACCGGTCGGCGACCTGGAACCCGGTGCCGTAGACGATGGCGTCGAACTCCCGGTGCACCCCGTCGGCCGTGGTGATACCGGTCGGGTCGATCCGGTCGATCTGGTCGGTCACCAATTCGACGTTCTCCCGCTGTAGCGCGGGGTAGTAGTCGTCGGACACCAGAATCCGCTTGCAGCCCAAGCGGTACGCGGGGGTGAGCCGCCGCCGCAGCTCGGGATCGCGCACCTGGCGGCGCAGGTGCCCGCGCGCCAGGAACTCGAACCGCCGCATGACCTCCGGCCGCAGGAAGCCCACGATCGACGACTCGTAACCCCAGTAGGTGACCCACCGGTACAGCCGCTGGGTCCCCGGCACCAGCCGGAACATCCGCCGCTCCCACGTCGACAGCGCCCGATCCGGTTTCGGGATCACCCAGTGCGGGGTGCGCTGGAACACCGACACCCGCGCGGCGTCGCGTGCGATCTCCGGCACGAACTGCACCGCACTGGCACCGGTGCCGATCACCGCGATGCGCTGCCCGGCGGGATCGAAGTCACGATCCCAGCGCGCGGAGTGAAAACTCGTGCCGCCGAACGTGTCCCGCCCCGGAAAGTCGGGGACGGCGGGTATGTGCAGCGGCCCGGCCGCCAGCACCACGAACCGCGGCCGGAACCGTGTCCCATCGGCGAGGCGCACCTCCCAGCGGTCGGCGTCGTCGTCGAAATCCAGGGCCGTCACCTCGGCGCGCAGCCACAGCCGCTCGCGCAGCCCGAACCGGTCCACGGTGCGTTTCAGGTAGTCGAGGATCTCGTCCTGGCGGGCGAACAGCCGCGTCCACTCCCGATTGGGCGCGTAGGAGAACGAGTAGAGCAGTGACATGACATCGCAGGCGCAGCCGGGATAGGTGTTCTCCCACCAGGTTCCGCCGACCTCGGCCGACTTCTCCAGGATGACGAAATCCTCGAATCCGGCCCGCCGCAGTTCGATGGCGGTGCCGATACCCCCGAAACCCGCACCGACGATGACGATTTCGGGTTCGCTCATGCCATCAGCCCCCGGCGTCGCCAGATCGCCTTGCCGATCGGGCCGATGAGCCCGTGCTTGTCCAGGAATCCGGCGAGGTTCGCCGCGCCCGCGCCGAGCGTGCGCTTGGCGTACGGGTTCTCGCGGGCGATCCGACGGGCGGCGCGCCCGTCCAGTCCGGCCCGCTCGTACATGTGTCGATTGGTCAGCAGATGGACGAACAGCGGCGCGGCCACCGCGACACACAGCCGGGTGTAGGCGAGTTCGGCCTTCGACATGGAGCCGACCCGCCGCGCCAGGGCGTCGCGGGCGAATCCGATATGCCGCGCCTCCTCGGTGACGTGTACCCGCATGGCCCGCGCCACCAGTGGTTGCAGTTCGGGATCGTCGAGGGTGCGGCGCTGCACGGCGTCGAAGATCTCCTCGCCCACCAGCGCACCCACCCACACCATGGACCCGCGCAGGAACAGCTGCAAGCCGGAGATCGCCACCCGCCCACCGGCATTGGGCCAGTACGGGCGGGCCTCGATGCGGTCGACGAGTTTGCCGAACATCATCATGTGGCGGCATTCGTCACCCATCTCGGTGAGGGTGTAGTGCGACTGCCGGGAGGTGGGGTCG
Organism: Nocardia sp. CC201C; assembly: GCF_030010695.1. Taxonomy (NCBI): domain Bacteria; kingdom Bacillati; phylum Actinomycetota; class Actinomycetes; order Mycobacteriales; family Nocardiaceae; genus Nocardia; species Nocardia sp. CC201C. Next base: position 21,773 of record NZ_JASCXP010000055.1, on the reverse strand, counting down.
CCGTTCATGAGTTCGCGCAGCAGCAGGCGGTTGAGCAGGTTCTCGAACCAGATCCCGACCGACAGCACATTGGCCAACTCCTGGCGGGACAGTTCGCGGCGCTGCGCCGGGCTCAGCGCCGCCCAGAGTTCGGTGCCGTAGAGCGATACGACCTCGGGTGGCAGGAAGAATTTCTCGGGGTCGAGCGGGGCGTCCCAATCCAGGTCCACCACCGGGTCGTAGGACTTCTTCGCCGATCCGCTCAGCAGGCGCTGCGCGAACGAATCGCGGGGGAGAAGGGTGGCCTCATTGCCCATGACAGCTCTCCGAACTCGAAGTTTCCGATACAAGCCGTTACATACACAGGTTAGTGAGACATGGTGTACCGGTCAACGTGCCCGTGGCTATCGTGACGCCTCCGCGATAGGGACCATCGAATACAGCCACCACCCCCGGCGCGGCAGATCGCAGCGCAATACCTGCACGTGCATGGGCGTCCAGTCGCCGCCCTCGGGCGGGCGGATGCGGACCGGTCGCCAGTTCATCGCGGCGGGCGGAATATCGGTCGACCACAGCCGCTCCCAGTCCGGGGACCCCTCGCACTGCCGGGTGACCTGCGCGATGCGTTCCGGCGGCGTGAGTCCCGGGGCCATGTGCCGGAAGGACTGGACCATGATGTGCGCCTCCCGCTCCCAGTCCTCGAGGACCAGGCGGGCGCGCGGGTCCAGCAGCATCCAGGTCATGATGTTGGTGCCCGGCTCCTGCCCCGGAAACGCCCGCGTATACGCGTCGTTCGCGGCGATCAGGTCCAGCGTGGGTGCGAGGTGGTAGCAGGCCGGATGCGGCAGGCTGTGCAGGAAGTCGAGTTCCACCGGGGTGGGCCGGGGCGCCGGGCCGGTCGGGACGGCCGCGGTGGGTTGCAGCACCTCGACGGCGTACGCCCGATACACCTCCGGTACCTGTAGCACGTCGAACAGCGCGCCGAGCGCCGTGGACGTGGGTGGTCGGGTGCCCTGTTCGAGCTTCTGGATGAGCGCGGCGGACACCCCGGCGCGGCGGGCCAGTTCGGCGCGGGTGAGACCCGATGCCTCGCGGCGCTCTCGGAGGTACCCCGCAATGGCCACCTGTGGTTCGACCACCGCGCACAACCTCCGACACCCACCGCTCACGACAATCCCGACTCAGCGGATGAAACTACCGTTCGGCGCGAACCCGTCGGACAGCCCACCCGGCGCGTGGACGGCGCCGGATCAGGATTCGATCCGGAAGACCGGGAAACCCGGTGCGATGGCGGCCAATTCGGCATCGGTGGCGTCCTTGGTGACACCCTCGAAGAACCGGCCGACCTCCCAGCCCCACTTCCGCAGGTACAGCCGCAACACCGGGATCTTGTCGGCATCGGCGACCTCGGCGGCGGTGAACACCTCCGTCCGGCGTCCGAGCCGCAGTTCCCCGCCGCCCGCGACGCGCAGGTTGCGCACCCACTGGGTGTGGCCGCGCGGGGCGACCAGGTAGCGCGAACCGTCGGGGGTGGTCAGCGGGTTGACGGTGGCGGTGCGCCATTCGCCGCTGGTGCGGCCGCGCACGGCCAGCAGGCGGGACCCGGCCACGCTGATGCCGAGTTTGCTCAGCCGGGTGGCGAGTCGGTTCACGAGCGGGTCGAGTCCGGAGGGGCCGATGTGGCGGTTGGCGGCGGTGTCGTTCATGACGTGTCCCTGTCTGCTGCACGAGCGTCAACTCTTGAGAGCGGTGCTCTCTGATGTGATCAGTGTGCACGCGGGGTTGCCGCACTGTCAAGAGCAGTGCTCTCGAAATGTTGCAGCGCTCCGAACCGTGGCACACTGTTGCGTATGAGTGCACCCAGGACCGCCCGCGCCCGGGCCCGCGCCGAGATCACCCGCGAGATCACCGATGCCGCCCGCCGCCAACTCGCCGAATCCGGTGCCGCCGCGTTGTCGCTGCGCGCCATCGCGCGCGAACTCGGCATGGTGTCCTCGGCGCTGTACCGGTACTTCCCGAGCCGCGACGATCTGCTCACCGCGCTGCTCATCGAGGCGTACGACACCATCGGCGCGAGCGTCGAAACCGCGGTGGCGCGGGCGGACGACCCGCGCGCGCAATGGCGGGCGGCGGCGCACGCGGTGCGCGAGTGGGGGCGTGCGCATCCGCACGAATACGCACTGCTCTACGGTTCCCCGGTACCCGGTTACGCGGCCCCGCAGACCACCGTCGACCCGGCCGCGCGGGTACCCCTCGCGGTGCTCGGCATTGTCGAACGGGCGTGGGCGGCGGGCACTCTCGCGGTTCCCGACGAGCACCTCGACCCGCTACTGGCCGAACAGATCGGTGCCCTCGCCGACCGGTTCACCCCGGGGGTGCCCGCGCCCGCGCTGGCCCGGACGGTGGTGGCCTGGACCCAGCTGTTCGGCGCGGTGAGCTTCGAACTCAACGGTCAACTGGTCGGGAGTATGGACCCGGCGGCGGCGTTCTTCGACTACGCGGTGGAGACCATGGCCGATCTGCTCGGACTCCGTGATGTGTGAGACAGGCCGTCTCGGGCAGCGCGGCGGCGCGCTAAGGTGAATTGATGACCAAGACCGGCGCGAACGATACCTCCCGCGCGGCGGACGGCCGCAGCACCCGCTGGAACGGTCACAAGGCCCGCCGCCGCGCGGATATGCTCGACGCCGCCCTCGCGGTGATCTCCGAGCACGGCGTGGAGATCTCGGTGCAGCAGATCGCCGACCGGCTGCGGGTACCGCGCCCGGTGGTGTACCGGCACTTCGACGGCCGCGCCGACCTGGACGAGCAGATCCGCCGCCACATCCTGGAATCGCTGCTCGCCGAACTGCTTCCGCGCCTGCGCCCGGACGGCACCCTGCGCGACGCCGTGCGCGGTGCGGTCGGCACCTACGTGGGCTGGGTCGAGCGGCACCGGAACCTGCACCGCTTCCTCATCGCCGCCGATACCGCCGGGGACGCCTCCCGGGCCATGGCCGGCGCCCGCGACCGCATCGGCGGACAACTCGCCGACCTGTTCGCCACCACCCTCACCCGCTGGGGGATCGACGCGAATCGCGCGCGCCCCACGGCGTTCGGGATCATCGGCTTCGTGGACGGCGTGGTGAACAGCTGGCGCGCCGACCCCGCCTCCACCCTGACCTCCGAACAGGTCGAGGGCATTCTCACCGAATCGGTGCTGGCCCTGCTGGAGGGCAACGCCCGCAGCCTGGACGTGCCGCTGACCCGCGACAGCCTGGTCGCCGACCTGATCTCGCGGGCCGAAGCGCAGCACGCGAGCTGACACGCGGTCGCCGTCGACAGCGGTCGGCTCAGTCGGCCGCCACCGGTCGCCGATCCACCATCCGGGCCGCCAGCGGGAACAGCAGCACCGTCGCCGCGCCCGCCGCCACCAGCAGCGACGCCAGTTCGTCGGTCATGAGGTCGGCCGCGGTCGCGACCTCGGTGACGGCGACGATGATGGGCAGACCGGTCGCCGAGTACAGGGCCAGCTGTGCGCGCTCCCGGCCGGAGGTCAGGTTGCCGCCGTGGTCGAACCAGCGTTCGGCCAACCACACCGGCCCGCCGCGCGCCACCGCGATGGACACCACGAACAGCGCCCAGTGCAGCGGGTTCCCGGCGATGGCGGCCGGATCGATGCCCATCCCGGACACCACGAAGAACACCGGGATCAGGAAACCGAAACCCAAGGTGTTCAACTGGTTTTCGAGCCGGGGATCGGCCTCGCGCACCAGCGTGCGCAGGATCATACCCGCCGCGAACGCGCCCAGCACCACATCCAGATCGAACACCTCGGCAATGGCCATCAGCGTGAACAGCAGCAACAGCACCGTGCGCACCGGCAGCTGCACGGTGCCGCCGCCGAGTTCGACCAGCAGCCCGCGCAGATCCGGAATGCGGGCCAGCAGCCGCCGTGGCACCGCCGCCACCAGCGCGGCCGCGATGGCGAACAGCACCAGCACCACCACCGCCGCGAGCGGGTTGCGGCTGGACAGCAGCAGCGACATGGCCAGGATCGGCCCCAGTTCGCCGACCGCGCCGTGTCGCAGCACGGCCCGGCCCAGCGCGGAGTCGAGCATGCCGGCCTGTTTCAGGATCGGCAGCAGCGTGCCCAGCGCGGTGGAGGTCATGGCGATGGCGACCGCCACATGCGCGGTGAAACCGACCTCGGGGGCCGCCAGGGTCACCACCAGGGTGGCCAGCACCAGGCTCGCCACCCAGGTGAGCCAGGCCGCGGGACCGGATCGGCCGCGCAGCACCTGCGGATCGAGTTCGTAGCCCGCCAGCAGGAACAGCATGCCCAGCCCGAGCTGGGCGACCAGGTCGACCCCGCCCGCGGTCCCGGCCCAATCCAGGACGTGCGGCCCGATCAGCACGCCGAAACCCAGCAGCAGCACCACATCCGGCACGTAGCCGCGGGCCAGCCGGGCCAGCACCGTGGCGAGCACGGTGACCAGCGCGATCTGCAACAGCGACAGAATGGCCGACCGGGTGGGGTCCGCGGCCGCGGCGAGTACGGACATGCCGTCATCCTGCCCGCCCCCGACGGCCGGTCAGGACAAGGACACGGTGGTATTCGCTACCTGGTTGCCGATGCGCTGCCGCGTTCGGCGATCGCGCGGTAGCAGGCGTTCCACAGCCACTCCACCGGTCCGCGGTCGAACCGGCGCAGCCACAGGTGCGCGAACACCAGCATGGCCGCGGCGACCCCCAGGTAGACCGCGATGGTGAACGGCACCCGGGCGTCGGCGGAGACCCGGGCGGCCAGCCCCAGCCCCCAGCCGTAGCAGATGGTCGACGCCACCACATTCTGGAGGATGTAGCAGCTCAGCGCCATCCGGCCGACCTCACCGAACCGCCGCCCGACCCAGCCGGGGCGCGGCCGGTTCCGGTAGAACCAGGCCACCAGCCCCAGGATGCCGAGCGCCACGAACGGCGCGATCCCATAGCGGGTGATCAGGATCAGATCTCCGCCGCCGAAGACGCCCAGGCCCATGTCCAGTGGTGCGGCCACCGCGCCGATGATCATGAGCCACTTGCGGATTCGCCCGCCCTCGGGTGTGAACAGACCGGCCTGGAACAGCCGCGCGCCCACCAGGAACAGGGCGATGGACATGGGGAAGATGATGATGGTCTCCAGCCGGAACAGCAGCAGATGCTCCCAGCGGAACACCACCAGATCCCAGAACGACCCGTCCGCGTAGGGATTCGGATCCAGTGGCTCGGTGGGCCCGGAGTCCGACCGCGGCGCGAACAGCAGCGCCAGTGCGGCGAGGGCCAGGAAGGTCAGGTGGACGGCCGCCGTGGACAGCAGCCAGCGGCGCTGTGCGCGCGGGCTGGTGGCCAGGATGTAGGCCACCACCAGGCCGGTGACGGCATAGCCCATGAGCACGTCGAACTCGGTGAACAAAAGGAAGTGCAGCAGACCGTCGACGAACAGCAGCAGGGCCCGCCACGGATACTTGCCGGGCCAGGGCCGACCGGCCCGCGCCGCCGATCGCTGCTGGATAGCCAGCCCGATGCCGAACATGATGGTGAGCAGCCCCAGGAATTTGCCCTGCGCCACCTGCTGGAGCACACGTTCGGTCCACATCCAGGCGGTGTTCGCGGCCTCGGTGCCCTGGAGATAGCCGAGCAGGCCCGCCGGGTCGGTGAAGATCCAGATATTGGTGCCGAGGGTGCCGAGGATGGCGATTCCGCGCAGCACGTCCAGCGCGGCCACCCGGCTGGACGGCTGCGGTGCGGTGGGTCGGTCGGCGGGTCGCGCGCTGGTCGCGGACGCCGCGGTACTCGGAGCGGAAACCGGTTCGGGCATGCGGGAATTCTCCCGAACACCCCGGTCGCGGCGCGTCGCCCACAGGGATGACCACGGCTACGACTCGAGTCGTGGACCACCCCGAGCCGGGTCCGTCGTGCGGTGGTCGCGCCCGCCGCGCTCCGGCCCGCGTGACACCGCACTCGCCCCGGGCGCACCCGATTCCGCCCGGTGTCGCCTAGGCTCGTTCCCATGCAGCGCATCATCGGAATCGAGGTCGAGTACGGCATTTCCACGCCTACGGAGCCGTCGGCCAACCCGATTCTCACCTCCACCCAGGCGGTGCTCGCCTACGCCGCGGCCGAGGGCGTGCCGCGCGCCAAGCGCACCCGCTGGGATTACGAGGTGGAATCCCCGTTGCGCGACGCTCGTGGCTTCGACCTGGGCAGGCTCAACGGGCCCGCGCCGGTGATCGACGCCGACGAGGTGGGCGCGGCCAATATGATCCTCACCAACGGGGCTCGCCTCTACGTCGACCACGCCCACCCGGAATACTCCGCCCCCGAGGTGACCGATCCGCTGGACGCGGTCATCTGGGACAAGGCCGGCGAGCGCGTCATGGAGGCCGCCGCCCGCTACGCCTCCAGCGTGCCCGGCGCACCCCGCATGCAGCTCTACAAGAACAATGTGGACGGCAAGGGGGCCTCCTACGGCACCCACGAGAACTACCTGATGAACCGGGACACGCCGTTCAATCAGATCATCCTGGGTCTCACCCCGTTCTTCGCCTCCCGTCAGGTGGTGTGCGGCTCCGGGCGGGTGGGTATCGGCCAGTCCGGTGACCAGCCCGGATTCCAGCTGTCCCAGCGTGCCGACTACATCGAGGTGGAGGTCGGGCTGGAGACCACCCTCAAGCGCGGCATCATCAACACCCGCGACGAACCGCACGCCGACGCCGACAAATACCGCCGTCTGCACGTCATCATCGGCGACGCCAACCTCTCGGAGTGGTCCACCTACCTCAAGGTCGGCTCGACCGCGCTGGTGCTGGACCTCATCGAGGCGGGGGAGGACCTGTCCGATCTGCAACTGGCCCGCCCGGTCACCGCGGTGCACACCATCAGCCATGACCCCAGCCTGCGCGCCACCGTCGCCCTCGCCGACGGCCGCGAGCTGACCGGCCTTGCGCTGCAACGGATCTACCTGGACCGGGTGGAGAAGTACAACGACCGCATCGGCAACGACGATCCGCGCGTCACAGATGTCATCGACAAGTGGGCGCACGTGCTGGACCTGCTCGAGCGCGACCCCATGGAAACCGCCGACCTGCTCGACTGGACCGCGAAACTGCGCCTGCTGGAAGGGATTCGCAATCGCGAGGGGCTGGGCTGGGCGGCGCCGAAACTGCACCTGGTGGACCTGCAGTACTCGGATGTGCGGCTGGACAAGGGGCTCTACAACCGCCTGGTGGCGCGCGGCTCCATGCGGCGGCTGGTGACCGAACAGCAGGTCACCGACGCCATGACCAATCCGCCCACCGATACCCGGGCCTACTTCCGGGGCGAGTGCCTGCGCCGCTTCGGGGCCGATATCGCCGCCGCCAGCTGGGATTCGGTGATTTTCGACCTCGGCGGGGATTCGCTGGTGCGCATTCCCACCCTGGAACCGCGCCGGGGGACGAAATCGCATGTCGGCACGCTGCTCGACAGCGCGCACACCGCCGCCGAGCTGGTGGATCAGCTCACCCACTGAGTTTCGCCGGGAGCGAAATCAGGTATTGCGCGGGTGTTGCGGCCGGGGCACATTGCGGGCGAATCCCGCATGATGTCGTCTCGGCTGGGTAGTGTTGTGGGACGAGATCGGTTTCGAACGTCCGTTCTCGCCGATGATCAGTACAGAGGAGGTCGGCTGCTATGGCACAAGAGCAGACCAAGCGCGCCGGTGGCGGCGACGAGGACGAGGGCCCCGTCGACGGGGGAGCGGGACAGGAGCGCCGCGAGAAGCTGGCGGAGGACACCGACGACCTGCTCGACGAGATCGATGACGTCCTCGAGGAGAACGCGGAAGACTTCGTGCGCGCCTACGTTCAGAAGGGCGGCCAGTGACAGCGGGTGACCCCTTGCGTCTCCACACGGGGTACGCCCTCTCCTCCTTCTCCGAATATCTGCGAGTGAACGCGCCGGAACTGTTGCCCGCCAACAAGTTCCGGTCCGACGGCGGGCACACCAGCGGTGTCGCGCCGTCGGATTTCGCACCGCACGGCACCACCATCGTCGCGGTCTCCTACCGCGGCGGGGTGGTGATCGCCGGTGACCGGCGCGCCACCCAGGGCAATCTGCTGGCCAGCCGGGATATCGAGAAGGTATACATCACCGACTCGTACTCGGCGGCCGGGATCGCGGGCACCGCGGGTATGGCGATCGAGATGATCCGGCTCTTCGCCGTGGAGCTCGAGTACTACGAGAAGATCGAGGGCGTCCCGCTCACCTTCGACGGCAAATCCAACAAGCTGTCGAAGATGGTGCGCGACAATCTGCCCGCGGCGTTGCAGGGCCTGGCGGTCGTGCCGCTGCTGGTGGGCTTCGATCCGTCCGCGCTGGACCCCGATCGGGCCGGGCGCATCGTGTCCTACGACGTGGTGGGCGGACGCAGCGAGGAGCGGTTCGGGTACACCGCCGTGGGCTCGGGTTCGCTGTTCGCCAAATCGTCGCTGAAGAAGACCTACAGCCGCGGCCTCGACCAGGAACGAGCGCTGCGCATCGCGGTCGAGTCGCTGTTCGACGCGGCCGATGACGACACCGCCACCGGCGGCCCGGACACCATGCGCGGGATCTACCCCACGGCCATCACCATCGATGCCGAGGGCGCGGCGGAAGTGACCGAGGACCGGCTGGCAGAGATTACGCGGGCCATCGTGGACGATCGCGTCGCGGCGGCCGCTGAAGGGAGCGGCGAAGCATGACACTGCCGTACTACGCGTCGGCCGAACAGATCATGCGCGACAAGACCGAGCTTGCGCGCAAGGGCATCGCTCGCGGCCGCAGTGTCGTGGTGTTGGTGTACGACAAGGGCGTGCTGTTCGTCGCCGAGAACCCCTCGGCGACCCTGCACAAGGTGAGTGAGCTGTACGACCGGGTCGGGTTCGCCGCGGTCGGCAAGTACAACGAGTTCGAGAATCTGCGCCGGGGCGGCATTCTGCAGGCCGACCTGCGCGGCTACCAGTACGACCGGCGGGATGTGACCGGCCGGGCGCTGGCCAATATGTACGCCTCCACGCTGGGGTCCATCTTCACCGATCAGCTCAAGCCGTTCGAGGTGGAGATCTGCATCGGCGAGGTCGGCTATCCGGAGCAGGATCCGGATGCGGTGCTGTACCGGATCAACTTCGACGGTTCGATAGTCGACGAGCGGGAATTCGTGGTCATGGGCGGCAATACCGAACCCATCCAGACCGCTCTCAAGGCGTCCTATCGACCCGGCCTGGATCTGCACTCGGCAATGGGTGTGGCATTGCAGGCACTGCAGAAGGGCGCGCCCGAGGCCGAAAAGGATCGCAAGCCGCTCGGCGTCGGATCCCTGGAGGTGGCAACCCTGGAGCAAGCCCGGCCCCGGCGGGCGTTCCGCCGCATTCCGGCGGCGACTCTCCAGGATGTGATCACCGGTAGAACCAGCGAGTCGACCTCGGCCGACGCGGCCGAGAAACCGTCGGCGGGAGATCCGTCGAACCCGTAGCAATTCGATTCGACCAGAGACGAAAACGGCCCCCTTTGCACGCTGCGCAGCAGAGTGCGACGGGGGCTTGTTTTATGGCTGCTCGCAGGGGATGCGGCGTTGCATTCCGTGCTGAATCGTTGTCAAGACGTATGCATCGGGATCGTTCGACCGCCCTTGCGCGGCTGTCTCTCGCTGTAATGTCGATGGTGTGCAGCGACGAATTATGGGGATCGAGACCGAATTCGGGGTGACGTGTACGTTCCACGGTCACCGTCGGTTGAGCCCTGACGAGGTGGCCCGGTATCTGTTCCGCCGGGTGGTTTCCTGGGGCCGTAGCTCGAACGTGTTCCTCCGCAACGGTGCCCGGCTCTACCTCGATGTCGGCTCCCACCCGGAGTACGCGACGGCCGAATGCGACAGCCTGGTGCAGCTGGTCACCCACGACCGGGCCGGCGAGCGGGTCCTCGAGGATCTGCTCATCGACGCCGAGCAGCGCTTGGCGGAGGAAGGGATCGGCGGGGACATCTACCTGTTCAAGAACAACACCGACTCGGCGGGCAACTCCTACGGCTGCCACGAGAACTTCCTGGTGGTGCGGGCCGGTGAATTCTCCCGCATCTCCGATGTGCTGCTGCCGTTCCTGGTGACCCGCCAGCTCATCTGCGGTGCGGGCAAGGTGCTGCAGACGCCCAAGGCGGCCACGTTCTGCCTGTCGCAGCGCGCCGAGCACATCTGGGAGGGCGTCTCCTCGGCCACCACCCGCTCCCGGCCCATCATCAACACCCGCGACGAGCCGCACGCCGACGCGGAGAAGTACCGGCGGCTGCACGTCATCGTCGGCGACTCCAATATGGCGGAGCCGACCACCATGCTGAAGGTGGGCACGGCCTCGCTGGTGCTGGAGATGATCGAGGCGGGGGTGTCGTTCCGAGACTTCGCGCTGGACAATCCGATTCGCGCCATCCGCGAGGTGAGCCACGATCTGACCGGTCGCCGCCCGGTGCGGCTGGCGGGCGGGCGGCAGGCGTCCGCGCTGGACATCCAGCGCGAGTACTACGCCCGCGCGGTCGAACATCTACGCAACCGCGAACGCGATCCGCAGGTGGACGCCGTGGTGGATCTGTGGGGCCGCACCCTCGACGCCGTCGAGGCGCAGGACTTCGCCAAGGTCGACACCGAGATCGACTGGGTGATCAAGCGCAAGCTGTTCCAGCGCTACCAGGACCGCTACAGCATGGAGCTGTCCGACCCCAAGATCGCCCAGCTGGACCTGGCCTACCACGACATCAAGCGCGGTCGCGGTGTGTTCGACCTGTTGCAGCGCAAGGGCCTGGCCAAGCGGGTGACCGAGGACGACGCCGTGGACGCGGCGGTCACCACGCCCCCGCAGACCACCCGCGCCAAACTGCGCGGCGATTTCATCACCGCCGCCCAGGAGGCGGGCCGCGATTTCACCGTCGACTGGGTCCACCTCAAGCTCAACGACCAGGCGCAGCGCACCGTGCTGTGCAAGGACCCGTTCCGTTCGGTCGACGAGCGCGTGGACCGGCTCATCGCCTCGATGTAGCGATCACACCGTCCGGTGGTGGCCGTAGCGCTACTATCGCGCTGTGGCCACCCTTCAGATTCGGGATCTCCCCGACGAGGACGCGGAGGTTTTTCGCCGCCGCGCCGCGGCAGCCGGGATGTCGCTGCAGGCATACATGCGGCGAGAATTGATCACCTTGGCGCGGCGGCCTACCAAATCCGAGGCGCTCGCGGCCATCAGAGAGTCCTTGGAACGTGATCCCGGCCCCGGTGCCGACGGTGATTCCATTCTCGAGGCGCTGCGGGAGTTGCGGGGTGACTGACGAGTATGTTGTGGACGCGTCGGCCATGGTCGACGCGTTCCTGCGCAACGATGCCGCCGGAGTGGCGACGGCTCGGATGATCGCTGAATCGATGTGCCAGGCGCCGCGTCTAATCGATGCCGAGGTGGGCAGCGACCTGCGTAGAGCGAACGAACGGGCCTTATCGGCAAGCGGACCGCACTGACCGGGATGCGTATGTCGACGATGCTGGTGGACGAGCGCTACGCGCACCGAGGGTGGTTGTCTGTCGAAGCGTGGAAGCTGCGCCATACCGTGACGTTCTATGACGCGCTCTACGCCGCGTTGGCGGCACGTCTGGACCTCCCACTGCTCACGTCCGATGCCAAGCTCAGCAAGGCGCCCGGACTGCCGTGCCGGGTGGAGTTGATCGCGTGACCGCGCCGTACCGTGGTCCCGCGCGCGCGATCACGGTAGGGCCGATTACCCTCTAACCCGTGGCGATATCCAAGGTCGAGCGGTTGATGAATCTGGTTATCGCGCTGCTGTCGACGCGCCAGTTCCTGACCGCCGAGCGGATTCGGGAATCGGTGGCGGGGTACGAGGAGTCCGCGAGTGACGAGGCGTTCAGCCGGATGTTCGAGCGGGACAAGAACGAGCTGCGCGATCTGGGCATACCCCTCGAGATCGGTCCGGTCAGCCGGTTCTCCAGCGTGGAGGGCTACCGCATCAACCGGGATGCCTACGAACTACCCGATATCGATCTGACCCGCGAGGAAGCCGCGGCCGTCGCGGTGGCCGTGCAGTTGTGGGAATCCCCCGAACTGGCGACCGCCGTGGAGGGCGCGCTGTTGAAGCTGCGCGCGGCCGGGGTGCACGTCGAACCCGAGAACGGGGTGGCGTCGGTGCCCGCGGTGCCGGCGCGCACCCGCGGCGCGGAACCGGTGCTGGGCAGGCTGCTGGCCGCCATCGACGCCGGACAGGCGGTGCGGTTCCCGCATCGCACCAGCGGCGACGAGTACATCGAGCGCGATGTGCTGCCCTGGGGTGTGGTGACCCAGCACGGCCGCTGGTACCTGGTCGGCCACGACAACGCCCGCGACGATGTGCGCACCTTCCGGATCTCCCGGATCGGCGAGCAGGTCACCCCCTACGGGCCGGTCAACGCGGTGCACAAGCCCGAGAACGTCGATCTGCGCGAGATCGTGACCCGGGTGACCAGCCAGGCCCCGATCACCGGTTCCGCCACCGTGTGGGTGGCCAAGGGGCGCGGTCAGGAGATCCGCCGCCTCGGCGCGACCATGGAGGAGCGCGAGATCGGCGGCCGCCCCGGCTCGGTGGTGGAGGTGCCGGTCCGCTCCCGCGACTGGCTGGCCCGCCTGCTCACCGGCCTCGGCCCCGACGCCCTGGTCCTGGCCCCGGAAGAGTTGCGCGACACGGTGATCGGCCGCCTCCGGTCGGTGCTGGAACAGACGGAGGTCACGGCGTGAGCAGTCCCAAAGTCACCGGGAGCCGACTGTCGGTGCGGCTGTCGCGGCTGTTGAACATGGTGCCGTACTTCCTGGCGAATCCGGGGATCAGCGCCGCCGAGGCCGCCGCCGAGCTGGGGGTCACCACCAAGCAGCTGATGAGCGATCTGAATCAGCTCTGGATGTGCGGTCTGCCCGGGTACGGTCCGGGTGACCTCATCGACCTGTCCTTCTCCGAGGAGAGCATCGAGGTCACCTTCTCCGCGGGCATCGACCGCCCGCTGCGCCTGACCTCCACCGAGGCGACGGCCCTGCTGGTGGCGTTGCGCTCGATCGCGGACCTGCCGGGCATGGTCGATCCGAGCGCCGCGCACTCCGCCACCGCCAAGATCGAGTCCGCGATCTCCGGGCGGGAGGCCGAGATTCGCGCCGCCGCGCCGGTGGAGGCCCCCGCGGTGGCCACCGTCCGCTCGGCGCTGGCCCGCAATCGCGCGCTGCGCCTGGTCTACTACTCGGCCAGCCGCGACGTGGTCTCCGAGCGGGTGGTCGACCCCATTCGAATCGTTTTGGTGGACAACAACTCCTATCTGCAGGCCTGGTGCCGCCAGGCCGAGGGCGTGCGCCTGTTCCGCCTGGACCGCATCGAGGAGGCGACCGAACTCGACGAGCCCGCCCACCCGCCGGTGGACGCCACCGACGAGTCCGCGGGGCTGAACCTGTTCGTGGACGATCCCGCGGTTCCGTTGGCGCGCCTGCGGATTCACGCCGACTACGCGTGGGTGCTGGATCAGTATCCGATGCACCGGGTGACGACGCACCCGGACGGCAGTGTCGAGGCCACCATGCGTTTCGCCACCCTGGACTGGATGGCCCGGCTGCTGCTCGGTTTCGGTTCCGGCGTCACCGTGCTGGGGCCGCCGGATCTGGTGAGCGCGGTGCGGGACCGGTCGAGTGCGGCGCTGGCCGCCTACGCCGCACTGGCCGACGCCGGATAGCGTGGCCAGGACAGGTGTGAGGAGGTCGGTCCCGGTGACATGTCGTGTGCTGGTGCTCGGCGCGGGCAGTATCGGTAGCTATGTGGGCGGCGCGCTGGCCGCCGCCGGGGCCGATGTCACCTTCGTCGGCCGCCCCCGCATGCTCGACGAGCTGCGGGCCTCCGGCCTGCGGCTCACCGATCTGGACGGACGCGACGAGCGGGTCGCGCCGGACGCCTTCCGCACCGCCGCCTCCACCGCCGGCGTCGATGCCGTGGATCTGGTGCTGATCTGTGTGAAGTCGCGAGATACCGCCTCGGCCGCAAGCGAATTGGTGGGACGGCTGGCCCCCGGCACGGTGGTGGTGAGCCTGCAGAACGGTATCGGCAACGACACGGTCATCCGCGAGCTGCTGCCCACCTGCGTGGTGCTGCCGGGCATGGTCATGTTCAATGTGGTGCACCACGGCGGCGGCCGCTTCCATCGCGGCACGGCGGGCGGTATCGCCGTCGCCGACGATCCGGCCCTGGACCGCCTCCGGCCGGTGCTGGACCGCTCCCGGCTGGGGGTGCGCCGCTATCCGGACCTGCTGCCGGTGCAGTGGGCGAAGCTGCTGCTCAACCTGAACAACCCGATCAACGCGCTGTCCGGCCGTCCGCTGCGCGAGCAGCTGGCCCAGCGGGACTACCGGCGCTGTCTGGCGCTGGCGCAGCGGGAGGCGTTGCGCGCCATGGCCCGCGCCCGCATTCGCCCGGCCCGGCTCACCGCGCTGCCGCCGGAGCTGATGGCGCGGCTGCTGACCGTCCCCGATGCCGTTTTCACCCGGGTGGCGGGCACGGTGCTGGCGGTGGACCCGGTGGCGCGCTCCTCCATGGCCGATGATCTGGCCGCCGGGCGCAGCACCGAAATCGCCTGGCTGAGCGGTGAAATCGTGAGCCTGGGCACGATCGTCGGGATGCCGACGCCGGTGAACCAGCGCCTCGTCGAGCTCATCACGGCCGCCGAGAAGGGCGACCGTCGCACCTGGTCGGGTGCGGAACTGCTGGCCGAACTCGGTGCGGCGGCGGGTCGGATCGCCGCGGGTAACATCCGGGCAAATCCGGGTGACCAGCGGTCGAACCAGGGTTGACAAATGGTTCGCCATATGCCGGTCGGGTAGCATCAGGTGACTACGAGTTTGGAGGAAGTCGAATGGGTTCATTGAGCGCGACGCACTGGATCATCATCGCGTTGGTGTTCCTGGTTCTGTTCGGGGCCAAGCGGCTTCCGGACGCGGCCCGGGGTCTCGGACGGTCGCTGCGCATCTTCAAGAGCGAGATGAGCGAGATGCAGTCCGAGGGTGACAAGGACAAGACCACGCAGGCCCAGGCTCCCGCGCCGGAACTGCCCGCCGCCCAGCAGCCCGGCACGCCGGTCCAGCAGCCCAAGTCCGATCTGAACAAGGCGTAATCGCCCTGTCGTAACGCCCGGGATGAGGAACTCGTCCCGGGGCGAGTTCTGTCCAGGTCCGGCGCCAGGCGATCAGCGAGGCATCACATCCATGCGCATTCCGTTCGACCCCCGGCGCAGTCGGCGTAGAACGAATCCCGACGGCACCATGTCGTTGGTCGAGCATCTGCACGAGCTGCGGTCCCGACTGCTGAAGTCCATCCTCGCGGTGGTGCTGACCTCGGTGCTCGGTTTCCTGTGGTACTCGCACTCCTTCCTCTGGATGGACAGCCTCGGCGATATCCTGCGCGGCCCCTACTGTGCGCTGGACCCGGCCAAACGCGCCGCGCTCACCGCCGACGGCGAATGCCGCCTGCTCGCCACGGGACCGTTCGAGCAGTTCATGCTGCGCCTGAAGGTCGGCCTCACCGCGGGTATCGTGCTGGCCAGTCCGGTCTGGCTGTACCAGCTGTGGGCCTTCATCACCCCGGGCCTGTACGCCAAGGAGCGCAAGTACGCGGTCTCCTTCGTGGCGTCGGGCGCGACGCTGTTCACCGCGGGCGCGGTGCTCGCCTACTGGGTGGTCGCGCACGCGCTGGAATTCCTCATGGGAATCGGCGACAACGTGCAGATCACGGCGTTGAGCGGTACGGAGTACTTCAGCTTCATCATCCAGCTGCTGATCATCTTCGGTGTCAGCTTCGAGACACCGCTCATCATCGTCGGGCTCAATGTCATCGGCGTGCTCACCTACGAGAAGCTGGTGAAGTGGCGGCGCGGCATGATCTTCGGTCTGTTCGTGTTCGCGGCCATCGTGACCCCGCAGGACCCGTTCTCCATGCTGGCGCTGGCCTTCGCGCTGACCGTGCTGTTCGAACTGGCGGTCCAGATCGCGCGGCTCAACGACAGGCGCAAGGCGCGACAGGCCGAGAGCTGGGGCGCGCTCTCCGATGATCAGGCGTCCCCGTTGAGCGGCGGACCAGGCGCGATCGAGCGCCCGGAACCGGTCGGCGCACCCGATCCGGTCGCCGCGCCGGAGAAAACCATACGTTCGACGTCGGATTACTCCGATACCCTCTGACGAGTGGCAGATCGGTCGCTCACTGGCGAACTGGCGGCATTCGCCGCCGAACTGAAATTCAGCCTGGATCCGTTCCAGGAGGACGCGTGCAAGGCCCTGGAGGGCGGGCACAGCGTCCTCGTCTGCGCGCCCACCGGCGCGGGCAAAACCGTGGTGGGCGAATTCGCGGTACACCTGGCGCTGGCCTCCGGGGGCAAATGCTTCTACACCACGCCCATCAAGGCGCTGTCGAACCAGAAGTTCGCCGACCTCACCGAGCGGCACGGCCGCGACGCGGTCGGCCTGCTCACCGGTGACCAGTCCATCAATCCGGACGCGCCCGTGGTGGTCATGACCACTGAGGTGCTGCGCAATATGCTCTACGCCGGTTCGGACGCGCTGCACGGCCTGTCCTACGTGGTGATGGACGAGGTGCACTACCTCGCCGACCGGTTCCGCGGCGCGGTGTGGGAGGAGGTCATCCTGCACCTGCCGCCCGAGGTGCGCCTGGTCTCGCTGTCGGCGACGGTCTCCAATGCCGAGGAGTTCGGCGCGTGGATGGAGACCGTGCGCGGCGACACCGCGGTGATCGTGGACGAGACCCGGCCGGTGCCGCTGTGGCAGCACGTCATGGTGGGGCGGCGCATGTTCGACCTGTTCGACACCAAGTCCAGCGATCAGAAGGTGCTCGTGGACGAGGATCTGGTGCGCTACATCCGGCACCGGGAGGCGGTGGACCGAATGGAGGGCTGGGCGGTGCCCGGCGGCCGCGGGCGCGGCGGGGGCCGCCGCATGTTCCGGCCGCTGCCGCGCCCGGAGCTGCTGGCGCGGCTCGACGAGGAGGGGTTGCTGCCCGCCATCACCTTCATCTTCAGCAGGGCGGGGTGTGACGGCGCGTTGGCGCAGTGCCTGCGTTCCCGGCTGGACCTGTCCCGGGACGGGGACGCCGACGAGGTGACGGCCATCATCGAGAAGCACACCGGGGATCTGCCCAAGTCGGATCTGGAGGTGCTCGGCTACTGGGAGTGGCGCGAGGCACTGCACCGTGGCCTGGCCGCCCACCATGCCGGCATGCTGCCCGCCTTCCGGCACACCGTCGAGGAACTGTTCGTGAAGGGCCTCGTCCGGGCCGTATTCGCCACGGAGACACTGGCTCTGGGCATCAATATGCCCGCGCGCACGGTGGTGCTGGAGCGGCTGGTGAAATTCAACGGCGAGAGCCACGCGGAGCTGACACCGGGGGAGTACACCCAGCTCACCGGGCGTGCCGGGCGGCGCGGCATCGACGTGGAGGGCCACGCGGTGGTGATGTGGACCCCCGACGTGGACACCAGTGCGGTGGCCGGTCTGGCCTCCACCCGCACCTATCCGCTGCGCAGCTCCTTCCGGCCCGGCTACAACATGTCGATCAACCTCATCGACCGGATGGGCGCGGCGGATTCGCGTGCGCTGCTGGAGCGGTCCTTCGCCCAGTTCCAGGCCGACCGGTCGGTGGTCGGTCTGGTGCGTGGCATCGAACGCAATGAGGGCACGCTGCGCAAACTGCGCTCCCAGCTCGGCGACGACGACTTCCTGGAGTATTTTCAACTGCGCGAACGCATTCGGGAACGCGAGCGCAGCATCGAACGGCAGGGCCGCACCGACCGCCGCTCGGCGGCGGTGTCCGCGCTGAGCTCGCTGCGGCGCGGCGACGTGGTGGCCATTCCCACCGGGCGGCGCTCCGGCCTCGCGGTGATCCTGGAACCCGATGCGTCACCGGGCGATCCGCGCCCGCTGGTGCTCACCGCCGACAAATGGGCGGGCCGGATCTCGGCCGCCGATTTCCCGACCCCCGCCGAACCGCTGGGCCGCCTGCGGCTGCCCCGCCACGTCGACCACCGCACCGCGCGGGTGCGCCGCGATCTGGCGTCGGCGCTGCGCAGCACCGGAATCACCGTGCCGCGGCACAAGGGCGGCAAGAAGTCCCGCGCCGCCGACGATGCGCAATTGCAGTCGCTGCGGCGGGCGCTGCGCGCGCATCCCGCGCACACCCGCCCGGATCGGGAACAGCTGGCGCGCATCGGCGAACGCTACAACCGGGTGCAGCGCGAGACCGACTCCATGCGCCAGCAGGTCGCCGCCACCACCAACTCCCTGGCCCGCACCTTCGACCGCATCGTCGGCCTGCTCGAGGAACGCGGCTACGTCGACGACGGCGAGGTCACCGCGGATGGGCGGCGGCTGGCGCGCATCTACGCCGAGGCCGATCTGGTGGTGGCCGAATGTCTGCGCCAGGGGCTGTGGCGCGGGCTGGGACCGGCCGAACTGGCGGCCGTGGTGTCCATCCTGGTGTACGAATCCCGCCAGGAGGGCGGCTATCTCGGGGCGTCCGGTCCGACCGCGCCCAGCCGCCGCGCCGTGGAGGCCACCATCGGGGTGTGGTCGCGGCTGCGGTCCGACGAGGCCCGGCACAAGCTGTCGCCGACGCGGGAACCCGACCTCGGGTTCATGTCGGGCATCCACACCTGGGCGCGCGGCGACGACCTGGTGGACGCGCTGCTGGCCAGTGGCGATCGCGGGAATCCGCTCTCGGCGGGCGATTTCGTGCGCTGGTGCCGCCAGGTGATCGACCTGCTGGACCAGATCCGCAATACGGCCGATGATGAGGAGGTGGCGGCCACGGCGGCCAAGGCGGTGCGCGCCATCCGGCGGGGTGTCGTGGCGGTGGACGCGGCGTGATGACAACGGTTGTGCTTTGATTCCTCGAGTACGACGATCGCGAGTGGAGGCAAGCAGATGAGCGGCCCGTACGGACCGAACGACGCCCCGGGCGGAGGACAGGGTAGTCACGACCCGACTCAGCAGTGGACCGGCGGCGTACCCGGACAGCAGTGGGGCGGCCAGCAGCAGCCCGCGCCGCCCACTCAGCAGTGGGGCGATCAGCAGCAGCCCCCGGGACAGTGGGGCCAGCCGCCGCAGCAGCCCGGTGGGCAGCAGTGGGGGCAGAGCCAGCCGCAGTGGCCGCAGCAGGGCCAGTCCGGCACCGACTGGAACCAGCAGCAGCCCGGTGGGCAGCAGTGGGGCCAGAGCCAGCCGCAGTGGCCGCAGCAGGGCCAGCCGGGCTGGGAACAGCAGCAGCCGGGTCAGCCGGGTCAGCCGTGGCCGGGCGGACAGCCGCCGCAGCAGAAGAAGACCGGCGTCATCATCGCCGCGGTGGTCGGCGCGGTCGTGGTGGTGGCCGCGGTCATCGGCGGCGTGTTCTTCCTGACCGCCAAGGATCAGCTGGACAACAACGCCGTGCAGAACGGCGTGCAGAAGGTGCTGAAGGATTCCTACGGCATCGAGGACGTCAAGGACGTCAGCTGCCCGTCCGGTCAGAACGTGGAGATCGACAACACCTTCGACTGCACCCTGAAGGTGGGCGGCGAGGACAAGAAGGTGACCATCAAGGTCACCAAGGAGGACGGCACCTACGAGGTCGGCCGCCCCAGCTGAGGCGATGCGGCTGCGGCGATCGCGGCTGCGTCGAATCGAGCACGGTATCGAATCGAGCACGGTCGGTCCCCGCGGCGGCGATCGCGGCTACCGTGATCGCGAAGACGCCGGTACGAGAGCCGGTTTCGCGCGCTATCCGGTGCGGGAGACCGGCTCTCACCGTGCCGGAACCAGCTCCCCGCGACGGGATCGCGCGGGCGATCCGCGCGGACGAGCCCCGCTCGAGTCGGCACCCGGCCCTCAGGCGTTGGCGCGCATGGCGGTCACCAGGCGTTTGATCGGGCTCTCGGCGTTGTAGGCGGCGGCGAGCCCGTCCAGCGCGGCGGCATCGACCGGTGCCGCGGGCAGCGCGTCCGGCCGGGAGAACTCCACCTCGGCGTCGCGCACCACCCGCACCACCGGGGCCGCGGCCCGCAGATAGTCGTCGGCCGCGGCGAGTTTGGCGCGCACCCCCTTGGCCAGGTCGGCGGCCGGATCGGCCACCGCCGCGCGCAGCGCCTCGAGTGAGCCGAATCGGGAGATGAGGGTGGCGGCGGACTTGTCGCCGATGCCCGCCACGCCGGGCAGCCCGTCCGAGGCGTCACCGCGCAGGGTCGCCATATCCGCGTAGGCCGGACCCGCGTTCTGCTGGGGCACACCGTATTTCGCCGCCACCTCGGCCGGACCCCACAGCTGTGCCTTGGCCAGCCCCTGACCCACGTAGAACAGCCGCACCGGCGGCGCCGGATCGTCGCGCACCAGCTGCATGAGGTCGCGGTCGCCGCTCACCACGATCACCTCGCTGTCGCGCTCCCGGGTGGCGAGGGTGCCGATCACGTCGTCGGCCTCCAGCCCGGCCGCGCCCGCGGTGGCGATCCCGGCGGCCTCCAGCATCCGCAGGATCATGTCGACCTGCGGGGTGAGGGTGTCGGGCACCTCCTCGACATCCGGATCGGCGGCGTCGGCGAGCCGGTGCGCCTTGTAGGAGGGCACCAGATCCACCCGGAAGGTCGGCCGCCAGTCCAGATCCAGGCAGACCGTCAGCCGACTCGGCCGATGCTGTTTGATCAGCGCGGCGACCATATCGGTGAACCCGCGCAGCGCGTTCACCGGCTGCCCGTCGGGTGCGGTGATCTTCTCCGGGATGGCGTAGAACGCGCGGAACCAGAGGCTGGCTCCGTCGAGCAGCAGCAGCGGACCGGTGGGGTTGCTCATGGTCTCCAGACGCTACCGCCCGCCGCCGACAGACGGTGTCGAGGTCGCGTCGCGACACGGGTAACGTCGAACCCTATGAGCTCTCACGACGAGTCACGGTTCACAGCGGACGTCTACGGAGCGCGACTGGAGCGGGCGGCGGAGTTGACCCGCGCCGCCCATCTGGACGCGCTGCTCATCACCCCCGGCCCCGACCTGCAATATCTGATCGGTTCCCGGGCGCAGTCGTTCGAACGGCTCACCTGCCTGGTGATTCCGGCGTCCGGGGAGACGCCGTCGGTGATCATCCCCAAGCTGGAACTGGCCGCGCTGGGCGGTTCGGCGGCGGGCGAACTGGGCCTGCAGGTGGTCGACTGGACCGACGGGGTCGATCCGTACGCGCTGGTGAAATCGGTGCTGAACGCCGGCGCGCGCACCGCCGTGGACGACCACATGCCCGCCCTGCACCTGCTGCCCGTCACCGACACCTTGGGCCAGCTGCCCGTCTCGGCCACCCCGATCCTGCGGCAGCTGCGAATGATCAAGGACGCCACCGAGATCGACGCGCTGCGCCGCGCGGGCGCCGCCATCGACCGGGTGCACGCGCGGATGGGCGAGTTCCTGCGCGTCGGCCGCACCGAGCGCGAGGTGGCCGCCGACATCACCGCCGCCATCGTCGAGGAGGGCCACACCGGCGCCGCCTTCGTGATCGTGGGCAGCGGCCCGCACGGCGCGGATCCGCACCACGAGGTGTCCGATCGGGTGATCTCCGACGGGGACGTGGTGGTCGTCGATATCGGCGGCCCGGTCGAACCCGGCTACTTCTCCGACTGCACCCGCACCTACGTGCTCGGCGAACCGCCCGAGGAGATCGCGGCCCAGTTCACCGAACTGGAGCGCGCCCAGGCGGCCGCGGTG
>NZ_JASCXP010000054.1:0-26102 GCF_030010695.1 Nocardia sp. CC201C | reverse complement strand
ACCTACTCGTCGAGCATCACCAGTGCAGTCCGGGAATCACATTGGTGATGCGGGCCGCCGAACCGGGCAGGCCCATGAGCGGCTGCACGACGGGCGCCAGGGCGAGCAGCGGGCTGCGGGTGGGCGCGGTCTTGGCCACCTCCGCGGCCCCGGCCTCGGCGGCCCCGGCCTCGGCGGCCTTGGACTCCCCGAACATCCGGAAGCCCTGGTGCAGAATGGCCTTCTTCACCGACGGCATGACGGTGTCGACGAACTGCGCGAAGGTGCCGATCGGGGTGTCGATGCGGGCGGGCCGGTGCTCGAGCGCGCGCACCACGATGGCGGCCGCCTGCTCCGGGCTGTGCACCGGAATCGACTTGTACAGATCGGTGGGCGCGATCATGGCGGTCCGCACCAGCGGCATGCGCACCGAGGTGAAGGTGATTCCGGCGTCGGCGTTCTCGACCGCGGCGATCTCGCTGAAGTTGTCCAGTGCCGACTTCGACGCCACATAGGCGGCGAAGCGCGGCACCTTGGTCTGCACCGCGATGGAGGAGATGTTCACGAAGTGCCCGAAGCGGCGCTCCCGCATGGAGGGCAGCAACGCCAGGATGAGCCGCACCGCGCCGAAGTAGTTCACCGCCATGGTCCGCTCGAAATCGTGCATGCGGTCGGTGGAGTTCATCACCGCGCGGCGGATGGAGCGGCCCGCGTTGTTCACCACGTAGTCGACGTGGTCGTGGTCGGCGAGCACCTGCTTCACCAGCAGCTCCACCGACTTCTCGTCGGTGATGTCGCACGTGTACGCCTGTGCCGCACCGCTTTCCGCGCGCACCTGGGCGGCGGCGGCCTCCAGCTCCTCGGTGGTGCGAGCCACCATGAGCACGGTCGCGCCGCGGCGGGCGACCGCGTGCGCGGTGGCCAGGCCGATACCCGAGGAGGCCCCGGTGATCAGGACGATGCGGCCGTCGAGCGCGGTGCCCTCGGTGCGGCGGGCGCGATCGGGATCGAGATTGGCGCGCCAGTAGTCCCACAGGGTGCGGGCGTAGGAGTCGAAGGACGGCACCTCCAGACCGCGCAGCTGGGCGCGGGTGGAATCGGAGACGAACTCCGATTCGAAGGAGGTGTGCGGGGCGACCTCGGCCGGAATCCCGAGGCGCTCCAGCAGGAAGTCCCGCACCGCGGTGACGCCCGGAATGTGGCCGAGCGCGTCGAGGGCGCTGTGGCTGCCCGGCAGCGTGCCGATACCGGTGGGCGCACCGGCGGCCTCGGCCAGTGCGGCGTAGATGTCGGAGAACGGCTGCGGCTCCGGATTGACCAGATGGAAGGTGCGCCCGGCCAGACCCGGCTTGCGAATGAGCTGGACCATGGCCTGCGCGACGTAGTCGACCGGGACGATATTGGTCGCGCCCAGATCGGGCAGCGGCAGCGGCAGGTCGGCGGGCAGCCCGGCCAGACTCGCGATGGCCGGGAAGAAGTAGTAGGGGCCGTCGATCTTGTCCATCTCGCCGGTGCGGGAATCGCCCACGATGATGGCCGGACGGTACACCCGCCAGCGCGCCCCGGATTCGCGCACCAACTTCTCGGCCGCGAACTTGGTGCGATGGTAGGGCGAGGTGAGATTCTGACCGAGGTCGAAATCGTCCTCGAAGAACTTGCCGCGGTGGTCGCCCGCGACGGCGACCGAGGAGACGTGGTGCAGTACCGCGTCCAGCTCGACGGCCAGGTCGACGACGGCCTGAGTGCCGTTCACATTGGCGGCGTGGGCCGTGGCCTCGTCGGCGGTCATATCGTAGACCGCGCCCAGGTGGATGATGTGGTCGGCGCGGGGAGCCTCGTCCTGGAGGCCCAGTCCCGGCGCGGTGAGATCGCCGATGAGCGGGAAGACGCGATCCGGCGCGCCCCAGTTCTCGGCCAGCTCGCGCAGCTTGGCGACCGACGCCTCTCGCACCAATGCGTGGATCACGGCCTCCGAGTCGCGGCTCAGCAGCTCGGCGAGCACCCGTCGCCCGAGAAAACCCGTTCCGCCCGTGACGATGTAGGAAACCATCGCCCCCTCCTTATCGATTCGAACCTGTTGGAAACCAACGGTGTTCGTCCGACATGCGGCGGTGGATGCGGACGTGAGTACGTTGAATCGGCCCCCTAGCAAAAGTCGGGCCGAGGTAGGAACACCTTCGTGCCTAACTGGTGAGTAACTTTACGGCGACCCCGGTTGACGCGGCAAGTCGCGACGCTGTGGGAATGGTCACCTCGGGGCATATCGAGTTGGTATGTGTAACAAGGATTTTCGTGTAACCGTCGGATGCACTTGGTTACTTGTTGGCAAACAGAATCGCTGAGCCGACCGGGGTGAACGTCCTGGTCGGTTGACTGAGGTTAAGGTGTTCCAGTCCTGTTGGCACGTCTCCCGGAGGGGCCGTGATCGCACAGCTCGACCTGCCGTCCACGGGGATTCGCACCCGCGCCGAATTCGAAGCCCTGCCCGTCGTACCCCGAGGCTGGGCGTGGGAACTGCGATCCGGACGATTGGAGCTGACGCATATGCCGGTCACGTTCTGGTATTACCGCATCGTCTTCCAGGTGCTGGAACTGTGGAAGCGGCTCGGCTACGAAATCGCCGGAAACCAGTACGTCGCCGACAGCGGATTCGCGCGCGGCAGCCTCGGCCGGAACAATTTCCTCGCCGACGGCATCGTCTTCCGGCCCGGCTATCTGCCGCTCAAATACAGCACCAGCCACGACGCCGCGCATATTCACGCCGTGGTCGATGCCGTCTGCCAGGACTCCCAGGTGCACGACGCCATCGAGAAACTCCGCATCTACGCGAGCCTCGGCGTCCCGCACTATTGGATCATTCGCGGCGACACCGACTCCGCGGACCTCGACGGCTACATCAGCATGTACGAACTGGCGGCGGGTGAATACCGCCTCACCGGCAGTCGGCTGGTCTCCGAATTGGCGGTTCAGCCGAGCGCGTAGGTCGCCGCGGCGGTGCCGCCGTAGAACAGTTCGGCCTCCTGCTCGGTGGCATCGGCGGCCACCGCCCGGTCCACGGCCGCCAGCAGTTCCCCGAACGATCCGGCCATTGTGTCTATCGGCATATTCGATCCGAAGATGAGCCGCTGCCAGCCCCAGAGCTGAATACTCGTCTCCAACCAGTATTCGAGGGTCGGCCAGCGGAAATCCGGGCAGATCATGCCGAGTCCGGACAGCTTGCACTGCCATCCGGTCTCCTTGGCGGCGAGGGACAGCGCATTCTGCCAGGCGGTGCGGGCGGCCTGATCGGTGCCGGTGGGCAGGCCGAGATGTTCCAGCACCACCCGCAACCGCGGATACCCGGCGAGGAAGTCGATCCAGTCGAGCATATCGCCGGGATGGGCGACCAGATCGAAGACGGCGTCGCGCTCCTGCAACCAGGAGGCGATGGTGTCGGCGGCCGGGGTGTTGGGGGAGAGGCCCTGGAAGACACGGATTCCGCGCAGGCGGGGGCTGCGGGCCTGCTGCTCGAGATGGCGCAGCAGGTCCGGGCCGTCGAGGGTGGGGTCGACCGCGCCCACGATGGCGATCGGCCGCGCGGTCGTCGCGGCCATATCGTCGATCCAGCGCGTCTCGTCGAGGTAGGCGTGGCGGGCGGTGGTGGCGGAGACGTGCACCAGTCCGGTCACGGTCGTCGCGGCCGCGGCCCGGTCGTACTCCGGCAGCAGGAAGTCGTCGGCCAGCGCGGGTGTTCCGGTGTGCGCGGCGAAGTCGGCCAGCTGCGGATACCAGTCGTGGCGGCTGGGCTGCCACAGGTGCAGGTGCGCATCGACGACGGATTGGGCGGGCATGGAACGCGACTCCTTCATGACATGGTGATGCCGCCGCTGACGCTGATCAGCTGGCCGGTGATGTAACTGGCCTCGGGGCTCGCCAACCAGGCGATGAGGTTGGCGACCTCCTCCGGTTGCCCCAGGCGCTTCATGGGGATTGCCTTCTCGATGGCGGCGAGATTGCCCCGGTGCCGGCGCATGGTCTGCGACACCATCTGGCCTTCGATCGGGCCGGGGCAGACGACATTCACGGTGACCTGATGCCGTGCCACCTCGCGGGCCAGTGATTTCGCGAAGCCGAAGAGACCGGATTTGGATGCGGCGTAGGCGGCTTCGCCACCGGCTCCCGCGCGTGCGCCGTCGGAGGAGACGAATACCACGCGCGCGGAATCGGTTTCGAGCAGGCCGGGGAGGAGGTGTTTGGTCAGCAGCATGGGGCCGCGCAGGTTGACCTGGAGCATGGCGTCCCAGTGGTCGACGGAGCTGACCAGGAAGGGTTCCACGATGGCCAGTCCCGCGCAGTGGATGACGGCGGAGACGGTGCCCTGCACTGCCCACGCGGTGCGGGCGATGCTGTCGGGGCTGGCCAGGTCGAGGTGGACGGCGATGGCTTTGGGGCCGAGGTCTTCGGCCAGTTGTTTGGCGGAGGTGAGGTCGAGGTCGGCTATGACCACGTCCCAGTCGGCGGCTATCAGGCGGTGGGCTACCGCGCGGCCGATATCTCCGGCGCCGCCGGTGATCAGGGCTCGGCTTTCGTCGAAGGGGTCGGCCATGGTGGGGGGCTCGCTATCGCGGGTGCTCTGGGTTGGGCTGTCTATCGGGGGGTGGGGTGGCCCCTCGGTGGGGCGGTCGATCGGTGATGGGTTGTCGATCGGTGATGGGGTTGTTGATCGGGGTGGGGTTGTCGATCAGGGGTTGGGACTATCAATACAGCATTCGGGGCAATTCGACATGGGTTGCGGGGGTTGGGATCTGGTTGCGTGGGGTTGAAGAGAATTATGTGTGGTGGCGTTGGGTGCCTTACCTGGCTTTCGCTGACGCCGGGTCGGGTGCCGCGCGCGTCTATCCCAGCCCACGGACTGGCTGGAGTTGCGTTCTCGGGACGGGCCTTTGCGGGGTGTGGTTATTGGCGTAAGTGATCGCCTCGGGTCGGGTCCGGGCGGTGGGTGCGGTGGTCTGTCGACGACCGGTCGTGATGGCCGGTGGGTCGTCGATCGGCTGTTCGGTGGTCGCGGTGACGGTGACCGGACCGGTCGAGATGGTCGAGACCGGGGTGGTTCGGGGCATCGGTGAGCCACTGCTCGGGATGGTGATGCAGATTCACCCGGGGTGCCCGTGCCGGATCGATGCGGGTCGGGGGTGCCCACACGACACGACCCGGATACCGGCCGCTACCGACACCACCGTTGCTGCGGTTGCCGCCACCGCTGCCGCCGCCGATGCTGTTGCCGCGTCCGAGGGTGGCCCACCCGGTCGGATCCTCAGCATCCTCGGGGATCTGGGCGTGGCAGCGGTCGCACACCAACGTCAGGTTCTCGATATCGGTACGACCACCCCGCAACCACGGCACCATGTGATGCACCGCACACATCGTCGCGGGAGCCTCACACCCGGGGCGGGTACAGCCTCGGTCGGCGGCGATACACGCCAACCGCTGCCACGACGACGCCAGGCGATACTTCCCCCGCCCCAAATGCAACGGGAGTCCTTTGCCGTCGAACAGCATCAACAACGGGTAGCTGCCCTCGGCCATCCGCAACGCATCCCGAACCGACATCACCGATCCCGATGCGGTGTGGGCGTACCCGGTTCCGGCCTGCAAGTCGGTGAGACTCATCGTCAACACCACCGACACCGGCACACCCCGATGACTCCCGAGGTTCTCCGGTCCGCCTGCGGCGGCGAGGAACGCTTTCACTGCGTCGTGGTTACGCTGCCCGGCACTACGCCGATCCCGCCGCGCCGCCGCCTCCATGAGATCCTTGTCGACCGCGCCCGGCCCCATCCGGGGGCTGTCGGGGTCCTCGGGATTGCACATCCCCGGCCGCGCCCACTTCGCCAACACCACATCCAACAACGCCCGCAACTGCGGATCCACGACACCCTTGATCTCGCTCATACCGTCCACGCGTTGTTTGCCCACCCAGAGCTCGCGGCGGCGGGCGCGGTCGTCGTCGCTGGTGAGGACCCCGTCCGGGTCCAGGCACGACAGCAGCACGTGCCCGACCTTGCTCACATACTCCGGCGGCATCTGGCTCGCCGCGCGGGCGAGCTGCTGTTCGGCCTCGGCCTGCGTCTCGACGGGCACCGCGTTGGGGATGCGGTCCATCACCCGCATGATCACCCGCGCGTGCTCAGGCGAGATCGTGCCCTCGGCCTGCAACGCCGCCGTGGTCGGCAACAACGCCGGACCCGGTTCCCCGCAGAACGCGCGCGGCCGCAACGGGATCGAGGCCCGTACCCGTGCCCCGGCCTCGGCGGCCGACAGGCGCAGCACGTCGATCAGATAGCCGCGCATCCCCTTGGCCCCGGCACGCTCCCACAGATGCCGGGATTCGACTTCGGCGATCATGCGGTGCGACAGTGCCGCCATCCGACACCGCACCGATTCCACCTCCCGCATGACGTCCACGAGAGCGGTGTCGGACAGTCCGGTGAGATCGGTCGCGAGCAGGGCGTCCATCGCGGCCGACAGACCGGCCGCGGTATCACCGTCCTGACTTTCCCCCTCCGGAATCATGGACCAATTCTACCGCGAATTCTATTGTGGCAAAAGGGGAAATATATTATGTCAAGCTCTGCAAGCAGTTGTCGACAACGGCCGACATTCGCTCTCTGAAAACGGTGGGCGAAAAGTCCAATGCGTGCTTTCTGATTCGTTCCCCGTCGAAATTCTGGCTGGGAAAATCCTTCATGACGCGAGCGAACGACTGAATCACTTCGTCGTCTGGGCCGAATTCGATATGTACACCTGTGATATCCGGCAGTACGGTGTCCACCGCGCCGCCGGTTCCGACCGCGATGACCGGGGCCCCGCATGCCATGGCTTCCACGGGGACGATGCCGAAATCCTCTACGCCGGGCATGAGGAGAGCGCGGCAGCGGCGGTACATGTCCAGCAGGACGGCGTCGTCGGCGGCGCCGAGAAACAGGGTTTCGGGTCCGGCGATGCTTTCCAGGTATCGTCGCGCCCGACCGTCACCGAGGATCACCAGACGCACCCCGGCCTGCTGTGCCGCGCGAATCGCCACATCGGCTCGTTTGTAGGGAACCAGGCGTCCGGCGAAAAGGAAGAAATCCTCGCGCTCCACCGTGGGGTCCGGTGCGAAGCTGTCCACGCGTACCGGCGGATTCACCACTGTCGCGGGCAGATCCCACCATTCCCGCACCCGCTGTGCGACCGCCGACGAATTCGCGACGACATGTGCGATATGCGGTGCGGCACGCAATTCCGCGCGTCGCGCCAGACCGCCCAGGGCGGTCAATGCGAGTTGTCCGGCCCAGCCTCCGGCCTCCCGGGCCCGGAATGCGCTGTCCCAGGCCCAACGGGCCGGACTGTGCACGTACGCGATCACGGGAGCAGAGGTCGCGAGTGCGGCCGAGCTGGCGAAGGCGTGGTGGCTCACCACGACCGCGTCGTAGTCCGCGCGCAGTGGCAGGCCGCGCAGGGCGCGCGGGACCAGGGGGAGCAGGGGGGCGTGCGAACGTCGTCCCGTCGCGGCGTAGAGCCGCGAAAGCCAGGCGCTGGCACGGATATTCGCGGCGGCCGGTGAGGTGCCCGCCGCGTCGGCGACCGAGCGGACGCAGTCGGTCTCCAGGATGGGCGCGAATACCGGTGCTCCGGGCCAGGTTCGCATGAATTCCGCGACCACCGCCTCGGAGCCGCCGTATTCGGTGAAGCGTTCGTGCACGATCGCGATGCGCGCGTTCATGGTTCCGTCCTGGTCGCGATGCGGCGGGGCTCGGCGTAGCGGCGGATCGCCGGTGCCACCGGGCGTCCGTTCAGCAGGCCGTCGACGCTGCCGTTCTCGAGTGCCTTGCGATAGATCGTGGTGGCCTCGCGGCACGCCTCGATGGTGTGGTCGATATCGGCGTCGGTGTGGGCGGCCGAGGTGACGAACGATTGGCCCAGGACGCCGCGGTCGAGCAGTTCTTGGAGGAACAGGGTGCGGTAGGGCTGGGACGGGTTGCCGTCGGGGTCCTTGGTGAGGAACACCAGGCAGGACGGCCGACCGGTCACCTGGAGGTGGTCGGCGATACCGAGTTCGGCGGCGATGGCGTTGACGCCGTCGGCGAGACGGCGGCCCGCCGCCTCCATGCGGGCGATGGGGTCGGTGGTGGCGTAGGCGCGGACCACCGCGCGGAAGGCGGCGAGGGAGCCGGTTTCCGGGCCGTGCGTGGTGGACAGCAGGAAGACGCGTTCGGCGTCGGTGCGCAGGCCGCCGAGTTCCATGTACTCGCGTTTCCCGGCCAGGGCGGAGATGGGGAAGCCATTGCCCATGGCCTTGCCCCAGCACGACAGGTCGGGGGTGACGCCGTAGACGCCTTGCGCGCCGCTGGCGGACCAGCGGAAGCCGGTGATCATCTCGTCGAAGACCAGCAGCGCGCCGTGCCGATCGCACAGGGCGCGAACGCCTTCCAGGAATCCGGGTGCGGGGGAGTGCAGGGCGGTGGCCGCTTCCAGGAATACGCAGGCGACCGGATGGGCCTCCAGCGCCGCCGCGAGCGACGGTAGGTCGTTGTAGCGGAAGCGCACCGTATCCGTTTCCGGGATACCGGCGTTCATGGGTGTGGTGCCGATGAACCAGTCGTCCACGGAGAAGAAGGGACTGTCGCTGATGGCGATCGTCTCCCGCCCGGTGGCCGCGCGCGCCAGGCGGACCGCGGCGGTGGTGGCGTCGGAACCGTTCTTGGCGAACTTCACCATGTCCGCGCCCGGCACCAGGTCCAGGAAGTCTTGGGCGGCAAGGAGTTCCAGCTCGGTCGGGCGGGAGAAATTGACGCCCTCGGCGATGGTGCGGGTGACGGCGTCGACCACCGGGCGGTAGCCGTGTCCGAGGGTGACCGAACGCAGACCCATGCCGTACTCGACGAATTCGTTGCCGTCGCAGTCCCAGACGCGGCAGCCGCTGCCGCGCACCAGGACCGGGGTCATGAACTCGGGGTACTGATCCGCGCCGCGCGCGTAGGTGTGCGCCCCGCCCGGGACGAGATCGTGCAGGCGGTGCTGGATCGCATTGCTGAGCTGGAAGTTTCGCATCATCCCCGGCTCCTCTGGGTGCTGGCCCACAGAGTGTGGTCGGCACGGACCCCGGTGGGTCCGGTGAAAGCGCGCATGGTGCCCTCCTCGAGCAGTCCCGCGTTCGCGGCGACCGCGGCGGATTCGGTGTCCGCGACAGGGATCTCGGTGGACACCCGGTACAGGCCGAGGCGGGTGAAGGCGAACTCCACCAGCGCTCGGATGGCCGCCGCGCGGACACCGTCGTCGGCGTGGGCGGGATCTGCCCGGAGCCGCAGCCGAGCGTTGCGTCCGAACAGGTCGACATCGAAGAGCCGACACTCACCGGCGTACTCGCCGCCGACGTCGAGTATCAGCAGCAGGCCGGACGATGCGTGGAAACCGGTTCTGCTGCTGATGAATTCGCGATACCAGCCGCTTTCGTTACCGGGTTGGGCGGCCCGCCACGCGTGGGCGTCGGCGGCCCGGGGGGTGCGCAGGACGACCGTCTCGTAGCCGGGGACCGGCACCGTGATCGGTGCGGCGGGCAGCATTCGGCGCACGGTCCGGCGCAGCTGCCCGGCGCGGTAGCGGGCCGAGACCGCGAGCACGGTGGCCACGCTCGGACCGGTGGGTTCGGCCACCGCGCCGGGATCGGTCGTCACGGCCGCCGCTCCGGGACCGGGTGGCTCGGCCCGCGACGGTGCCCCCTCCCGGTGACGTGCCCGCGTCGACGCGTCGCCTTGGCGGGCACCGACGTGTTCGATCCAGGTGCGGGTGAAACCACCGGCGGGCATCCGGTCGGCCGTGACCGCCCACAGATCGTGGTCGGTGCGACCACCGCCGACGTCGAACAGCCCCGCCAACCGCGCCTCGCAGACATAGCCCACCTGCCGGGCGCCGTGTGCGGCGGCCTTGTTGCCCACCGAGATCGGCGCGACGACGCGCTCCAGACCGAGCACGCCGAAGCCGTAGTCGAGCAGCACCGACGCCGCCAGTCCACCGAAACCGTGGCGCGCCTGCCTGGCGTCGATCCAGATGCCCATCTCGCCGTGGCGCGCCCGCCGGTCGATACCGCCGATCTCCACCTGTCCGGCGAACCGGCCGTCGAGCTCGATGACGGTGGACACGGCGAGCCCGGCACGGGCGTGGGTGGCGGCCTCCAGACACTCCCGCACCCAGTGGGCCGCGCTGTGCCGCTGCTCCCAGGACTGCGGGGAGCTGTGCCAGAACGGTTCGATCAGATCTCGGTCGCGCAACCGGATGCGCCGCCACGCCGCGAAATCCGCGAAACGCGGCGGCCGCAGCACCAGGGTGCTGCCGAGCATGTACACGGGGCCGAGACGCACCCCCGTGGTCGCGGCGTTCACGTGCTGGGTCGCTGTCGACCCAGCGACGAGGTCTTGACCGCACCGGTCGCGTCCACCGACAGCCGCCAGTAACCGCCCTGTTCGTCGCGCAGCACCACCCCGCCCGCCGCGCGGTCGGACAGCAGCGCGCCACTGGGCAGCACGGCGGCGACGATGCCGCCGTCGCGGTCCTGGGCCTGGAAGATGTCGGTGTCGGGCTTCCCGGCCTGCGCGACCATGGTGCCGGAGAAGCGTGCCCCGTGAATCCGTCCGCGTCCGATCACATGCCAGCCGTCGGGGAAGGCGCGCGGATCCACATCCTCGTAGCTGCCCGAGATCAGGTTGACGGCGGTGCCCTCCGGGCAGCCGTCGCCGTCGATGCGCAGCTCCACCGGCGGGGTGCGCAGATCCGGATCGAATTGCACATTGGCCAGATACGGTTGTCGGCAGTGCACCAGGTCCAGGCAGACCGCACGGGCGGCCACCTTGCAGTTCACCATGCCGAACTGCGCCGGACCCCCGCCCGGCACACCGATGGCCAGGGCGATCTCCGACCCCTCGAACCACACGTTGGTCAGCCACCAGTCGTTGGCCGCGCCGTCGACGAAGATGTGCCGGTCGGTGGTGCGCGGATCGGAGTCGGAGACGAATTCCACGTTGGTGATGGCGAGTCCGGCATTGTGGTTGTCACCGGTGCCCAGGACGCCGACGCGATTGTTGGTGAGCTTGGAGGAGGTCACGTAGTTCTGGATGCACGAGGTGACGATGCCGTAGCCGAAATTGTTGATATCGCAGTTGACGAAGGCGGTGCCGCCGGTATTGCGGTCCAGCACCACCCCGCGCTGGCCCACGTAGCGCGGGTAGTTGTCGGAGAGATGGTTACCGCGCAGCACCACGCCGTCGAACGAGCAGCGGAAGCACTCCGACAGCCGCACCGCCGTGGCCTCGGGACCGGACAGGTAGAAACCCAAGCGCGAGAACCGCACCCGCTGTTTGCGCTCCAGCACGATGAGGGTGCCGTCGCCCTCGTAACCGATGGTGGTGGCGTCGCCGCCGTCGCCGAGCACGGTGGCGTAGTCGGGCAGCGAGGGGAAGGAGGTCACCCGGTAGGTCCCGGCCGGGATGTACAGCACGAACGGTCGGTCGCCGACATCGGCCGCCGCGGCGAATGCGGCGGTGTCATCGGCGTTCCCGTCGCCCACCGCCCCGAAATCCCGGACATTGCGGGCGGCGGGCTGATCGGTGACGTGCGGGGACCGGAATTCGGTCCCCGGATCGTCGTCCCCGGACGCGCAGGCCGTCGTCAGCGGCAGGAAGGCCGCCGCGCCGAGCGAGGCGGCGAGCAGATGACGCCGCCGCACCGGATCATCCGTCATCGGCTCACCGCTTTGCCCGGGGTCGGCGTCCGCCGCAGCAGCCGTTGCAGGCCACCGCCCGGCCGGGAGAACACCACCACGCCCGCCAGCCGCGGATCGTCCGCGCCGAACGTGGCCAGCGCCCCGCGCACCTGGGCCGAGGTGGTGTGGCCGAGTTCGACCACGCCGACGGTGGCGTCGCAGCGCCGCGCCAGCGCGATGGCGTCCGCGGCGGCGGTGACCGGGGCCGCCTCCACGATGATGTGGTCGTATTCGGTGCGCAGCTTGGACATGATCTCCGCGAAGCGCTCCGAGGCCAGCAGATCCGGGGTGCGCAGGTCGACGACGCCCAGCGGCAGCACGCTGATCCCCACCTCCGGCCACAGCACCACCGCCTCGGCGGTGGACGAACTGTTGCGCAGCAGTTCCGCCAGGCCGGGGGCCGCGCCCACCGGAATGCGACGGGAGGAGCCGCGGCCGCTGGTGTCGGCGTCCACCAGCACCACCCGCGCGCCGGTATCGGCGAGGCTGCGGGCTAGGCCGAGCGCCACCTCCGGTTCCGAGCGCGGGGACAGCGCGGTGAACAGTACGCTGGTGCGTTCGGGGTCGGCGGTGAGCCGGGTGCGCAGGCGGCGGGTCTCCCCGGCCGCACCGGGCCGTCCGTCGTCGATGATGCCCAGAATCGGCACCGGCAGGATGGCTTCCAGATCGTTGGAGGTGCGCAGCCGCTTGTCGAGGCGGTCCCAGGCCAGCGCCCCGCCCAGTCCCAGCAGCAGTCCGGCGATCACGCCCAGCGCCAGCATGCGGGTGGTCTGCGGCCCGTCCGCCTGGGTGGGCGTCTGAGCCTTGTCGATGACCACCGCCCGCGCCGCGGGCGCGGCGTCGGCCTGGATGGACTCCAGCCGGGAGATGAGCGCCCGGAGTTGGGAGACCACCTCGTCGGCCAGGATGCGCGCCCCGTCGGCGGTGTCGTCGGTGACCGACACGATGATGATGGTGGTGGCGGGCGGGGCCGCCGCGGTGATCCGACCGCGCAGGTCGTTGACCGAATCGGGCAGGCCGAGTTGATCTTTCACGTACTGTGCGACGGTGACGCTGGTGGCCAGGTCGATATAGGAGCGCACCCGCTGCTGCGCCGCGAGTCCGCCCTGATACGAATCGTTGACCGAGGTGCCGGTGGCCATGGAGACGTACACCGAACTCGAGGCCGAATAGGTGGTCGGCTGGCTGCGCGCGTACCCGGCCGCCGCGACCACGCACAGCACCACCGCGGCCACGATGACCGGCCAGCGCCGCCGAAACAGATGCAGGTAGTCGGTCAAACCCATTGCGCTGTCCTCTTTTTCCCGGGTGGCGCCGCGGGGTAGCCCGCCAGCTCCGTCACCCGTCTGCGATATTCCCCGACGACCAGATAGACCATCCAGGTCAGCACCACCGCCTGGAGGTATTTGCCGAGTGTCTCGATGCTGCCGAGAATGCCCCGCTCGAACAGCACCGGTACCTCGATGAGCGCCAGCCCCAGCACGGCGAAGGCCAGGTGCCGACTGTAGAGAGCCCGCCGCCACAGCAGCAGGAGAATGAAGGTGAACGAAACGCCCACGGCCACACCGGTGTAGCCGCCGAGGACATAGCCCTCGTTGATATTGCCCTCGGCCAGCGACACCGACACCGTCGACATGTCCACCGACGCGCCCCGCACCTGTTCGGCCCAGGCCGCACCCGCCCGGAACTTCTCCTGCCCCAGCAGTTGCGTCGGAATCAGACTCTCGAACGCGTGCCGCAGCACCTCCGCGGGCGTGAGCCAGGATCCGGGCCCGGCCCAGTAGGCGTCGGTGGCGGCCTCGAGCAGGTCGAAACGCCGGAGCAGGCTCAGGAACGGTCGCACGATCGGCGGATAGTTGGCGTCGATGCGCTCCGCGTCGGCCTTGGCCGCCGCGGTGGTCTTGAGCGACTGCAACCAGCCGAAGGCCGTCACCGCCAGCGCCGAGAGCGCGAGTATGCCGACCACCTTGGCGCGCGTCCAGCCCGTCATGGCGCAGCGGACCGCGATGGCCAGGGCCGCGCCCATGATCGGGGTCTTGGACTGCACGGTGGCCGTCCAGAGCAGTTCGCCGAAACACAGTGCGCCCAGTACCAACAGGACGGTGCGCGAGTTGTCGGAGCGGAAGTAGACCAGCAGCCCGACCGCGCCGAGCGTGGCGAGAATGGTGATCAGGTTGATGATCGGATTCGGGCTCTCCAGTTCACCGGCCTTGCCGGTGGTGCCGGTGGCGACCGCCGCCAGGCGGCCCAGTGTGCCCAGCACGTAGAGCACCACCAGGGTGGGGACGAAGACCGGATTGTCGATCAGTGGCGGTGTGGCCGTCGCGGTTTCGCCGCTGCGGTACCGGGTCCACACGGTATAGGCGACCACCAGCGCGGCGTAGAACCAGAGTCCGAACACGACGGGCTCCAGGACCAGCGCGATGCCGTCGTCGTATCCGAATTCGGCCAGCCGGGGATCGGGCACATTGTCGCCGTAGTGCGGCATGGGCCGGGTCCACAGCAGCACCACCGGTCGCGCGACATAGGACAGCGACCAATGCGCCACCTGCGCGATGAGAAATATCCGTACCACACCGGGTAGGAACAGGGCAGCGCCGACAATCGTCGCCAGCGCACCGGCGACGAGAAATACCTCGGACTGTGCGGCCCCCATCAGCGAACGTCCTTCACCATCACCACTATGTCCGTGCGGACCCGTTCGCCGTTACCCTTTTTCCGCAGCCGTTTTCGGCCATTATCCGGCGAGCGCATCGATGATCTCGCGAGCCCGGTCCACATAGCGGTGTCGTCCGCCGACGATGCGGCGATGGCCCGCCTCGGCGACCTTGGCGGCCTCGTCCGGGCGGCGGGCGCAGCGGGCCAGCACGTCGCGCAGTTCCGCCGGATCGGAGAAGAGGAAGCACTCCATGCCGTCGTCGAGCAGGTCGGCGTGTTCGTCGGTGCGTTGACCGACGAAAAGCCCTCCGGCAGCGGGGATTTCGAAGGTGCGGCAGGTGTGGGTGTCGCGATTGTCGGAATTGAGCAGCACCAGGTTCGCGGTCACCCCGGCCACCGCCGCGGAGAAGTGCTCACCGTAGACCGGGCCGCCCACCACCGCGCCGGTTCGCCACAGCGGTCGCACCCGTCGCCAGCCCGGACCGCGCAGCAGCATGCGGGGGCCGTATTCGCGTGCCAGATCGACGAGCAGGTCGCGGCGGTCGGGGCGCACCGCGCCGATGAAGCCGACCAGGAAATCCCGGGCGCCGCGTCGGGCGCACGGATGGTGCCAGGCCGGATCGTAGGCGCTACGAACGAATTTCACATTCATCGCGCCGCGGTCGCGTAGTTCGGCCACATTGTGTGCTTTCGTGGTGACGATGAGATCCCATTCCGATTCGTGTGCCAGGTATTCCGGCGTGGTGTTGTACGGATCAGATACATCGTCGGCGCTGTAGTGCACCCGTACACCGGCCGAGGTGCTCAGCAGCCGCCGCTGGTCGAGGTGGACACCCTTGAAAGCGAACAGTACGTCAGGTACGAATTCGGCGGCGGCGGCGTCGATCTCGCGGTGCAGCCGGTCCACGGTCCACGGCGCGCGCCGTCGCGCGGCCTTGCTGTACACCCAGGGCGGCGACAGCCGGGCGGGCAGGGTGACCGCGGTCGTGTCGATCACCACCACCTCGTGACCCGCCTGCCGGAAGCCGTCGGCCAGCGAGCGGGCGTTGCTGCCCACCCAGTCGTCGCCGACGAAGAGGATCTTCACGCGGTCTCCCCCTTGCGCATCAGGACGGTGGCCGGTCCGACGGCCCCCCGTCGCATCGTCCGTTCGCGGACGATGAGCCACCGCATGCGGATGATGTACCACACCGCGACCGAGATTTCCGCGAAAACGGTTCCGTAGACCAGGGTCCACACCGACTGGGTGCGGGTCGCCACCGCCATGGCCACCACCGCGACGCACGTGCCGACGATCGCGCCCACCAGCACACCGGTGGTGTCCTGGCGCACCGTCAGGACCGCGGTCGTCACATAGGAGGTGACCGTGGTGGCGGGCAGGATGAGCACCTCGAAGCGCAGCAGCGGCACCGCGTCGGCGAACTCCTGGCCGAAGACCAGATGAATGAGCCAGGGTGCGCTCACCCAGACGGTCACCGTCGCCACGGTGGCGATGGCGACGCAGCCGGCGAGCGCCTGGATCGAGGTGCGCCAGAAGTCCTCGCGGTCGGTGCGCCGGGCCATCCGGGGCAGCAGGGCGAAACCGATGGGATCCAGCGTGGATTGGATGGCGCGGACCAACCGGTCGCCCGCCGAGTACAGCCCCAGCGAGGCGGCGGACAGGATCGCACCGTAGATGGCGGCCGAACCCTGTCCGTACCCGGTGACCAGCAGCCGGGAGGTGAACACCGGTGCGGCCAAGCGCAGCACGGCGCGCACCCCGCTCGGCCGCGCCGGACGGCCGAAGTGGCGCATCGAATCCCACCAGGTCAGCGCGACCGTGGGCACGGACGAGACGAGCAGGCAGACGATGGCCGTCGACGCGGTCGGAAACTGGGGGAGCAGCACCAGCAACAGGATCAGGTACCCGATCCGGCCGACGCCCTGGTAGATGGTGGAGGATCCGAAGCGACCCTGGCCGATGAGCAGCCAGTCCTCCGACAGCGACCAGAACCCGCCCGTGAACAGTCCGAGCAGCACCATGTGCAGGGCCGGGGGCACGCCCACCAGCAGGCTCGCCAGCAGTGCCGCGCCGATCACGCTCACCGTGGTGACGCGCAGTGCGGCATAGGTGCCGCGCAGCCGGTTCACCTCGCCCGGACTGGTGTCCGCCTCGTGCACGCGGGCGGCCAGGAACTGGGTGACGCCGAGATCGACCACGAGTGAACCGATGAAGTACGAACTCATGCCGATGGCGAGCATGCCGACACCGTGCGGGCCGAGGATGCGCGCGATGAGCGGCAGGGTGATGACCGTGATGGCGTACTGGCCGTACTTGCCGAAGGTGACCAGGACGATATCGCGGACCACGCTGGCCAGACCGTGTTTGGGCGCGGCCCGTCTGCGATGGCGGCCGACGACTGCGCGTGGCGGGGAGGCACTGTCGCGCTGGGCCGCGGCGTGGGCACCGCGCCCGGCGTCCGCGCTGCTGTGGGCAGTGTTCTCGGTACCGTGCGTGGTGTGTTCGGGGGTTCGCCCCGCGGTTTCGGCACCGCGCGTAGTGGTTTCGGCACCCGGACCGGCGGTTTCGGCACGGCGCTCGGCGTTTTCGGCACGGCGATCGGCGTTTTCGGCACGGCGTGCGGTGTTTTCGGTACCGTGCGGGAGGCCTTCGGCACCGCGTGCGAAGGTCTCGGCGCTGTGCTCGTAGGAGCCGTCCGCGGCGCGGCGCGGTGACCAGGAGATCGGATAGTGATCGGCCCGGCCCGCCCACCTGGGGATGCTGCGCTGTTCCCGCTCCGCGTACGGCGATTCCGGGGGCGGGGGATCGGCGTCGAAGCGGCGGTACCGCGCGCGCAGCGGAACCCCGAAGCGGCGCAGTGAGAGCCGATCGGCGTCGGAGATCCGATCGGGCTCGCGCGCTCGCCCGGCCGCCCGGCCGCGCACCGGCCGCAGCGGCAGTGTGGGTGGGTCCGCGCCGGGTAGCGGATCGTTGGAATCAT
Organism: Nocardia sp. CC201C; assembly: GCF_030010695.1. Classification (NCBI taxonomy): domain Bacteria; kingdom Bacillati; phylum Actinomycetota; class Actinomycetes; order Mycobacteriales; family Nocardiaceae; genus Nocardia; species Nocardia sp. CC201C. The sequence continues at coordinate 8,708 of NZ_JASCXP010000054.1, read as the reverse complement.
CCACGCCGCCACCACTTCCGGCGGCGGGCGGTGACCGTGGTGAGGAACCGCTCGACCGTGCGCGCGGATTCGTCGATATCGAAATCGTGGGCGCGCAGCCGGGCGGCGGCGGCGAGCTTCACCCGCAGTTCCCGATCCCCGAGCAGGGTGTCCAGGGCGCGGGTGAGCTGATGGCGGTCGCCGCCCGCTACGAGCAGACCGTCGCGGCCGGTCTCGATGATCTCCTCGGGGCCGCCGGGGCGACTGGCGATGACGGCGCAGCCCGCTCGCATGCCCTCCACCACCACCTGCCCGAAGGGTTCGGGCAGCACCGAGCAGTGCACCAGCACATCCGCGCAGCGCAGATAGGGTTCCGGATCGTCGACGTGCCCGGTGAAGGTGACCGGCAGATCCAACGCGGTGGCGAGATTCTCCAATTCGATGCGGTAGTGCTCCTCGTCGAAGAACGTGCCGCCGATCAGGAAGACCTCGCGCGGCAGGACGCGCACGTCGGCCAGGGCGCGCAGGAAGACGTCCTGGCCCTTCCAGGGGGCGAGGCGGCCGACCACGGCCACCACCGTCTCCGCCGGGTCGCGCTGCTCCTCGCGGTCCGGTTCGGCGTGGTCGTGGCGGAATTCCACACCGGGATAGGCGACGACGGCCGGTCGCCGCCAGGTGTACAGCGAGGCGAGGGTGCCCCGGCTGTTGGCGATGACCCCGCGCGCCACCAGCCAGCCCAGTATCCGCAGTGCCGGTGCCAGCCAGCGGCCGAAGTAGTCGGCCGAAACCCGGTCGTGCACATGCCAGACGAGCGGGACGCGGGCGCGCCGGGCCGCCACCGCGCCCATGAGCAGCGCCTTGGTACTCCCGGCGACCACGACGGTGGCTCCCAGCTCCCGCATGGTGTCGCCGAGCCGCCAGCCGAGTCGGATCAGACCCAGCGCACCGGTGAGCAGTGCTCGCACGCCGGCCTTGTCGATGGTGAGGGCACGGGAGTCGAAATCGGTGGTGACCGACCGCGTCTCGATGCCGCGCTCGCGCATGTGGTGCAGCATCGGTCCGTCCTCGGTGTACACCACCGCGGCCGTTCCGGCGGGCAAGGCCGAGACCAGCCGCAGTGTCGCGAGCTCCGCCCCGGAGGGGGCGGCGGTGTGCGCGAGGAATACCGCTGTCATGCGGTGACCAGCTCCCGATACAGGTCCAGGTGGCGGCGGGCGGCCGCCGACCAGGAGAACGTTTCGGCGTGTGCCCGGCACTGCGACGGGTCGGGCCGTGCGCCGGAGAGGGCGCGGATGGTGCGGGCGGCGAGGGCGTCGCCGTCGCCGGACGGCACGATGAGGGTGGGATCGAGGTCCCGCACCGAATCCGGCAGTCCGCCACAGTCTGCCACGATCGGGGCGCGTCCGGCGGCCAGTGATTCCAGCGCGATGAGACCGAAACCCTCCAGCGCCAGGGACGGCACCACGGTGAGATCCGCGCGTGCGTACAGATCGGTCAGTTCGGTGTCGGTGACCGTGCCGGTGAAGTGGATCGAGTCCTGTGGCCGCGCCAGTTCCCGGAGTTCCGCTTCGGCCGTGCCGGTTCCGACGACGACCAGCCGAGCGTCGGGGTGCGCCGCGCTGACCTCGGGCCAGCACCGTACCAGGACGTCGATGCCCATGCGCCGTTCCAGTCGCCGCACGCACAGCACCGTGCCGGTCGACCGGTCGCGGGTGGGCACCGGGAAGCGGGTGAGATCCACCCCGGGCGGGATCACCCGGACCTTGTCCGCGGGCACGCGATAGTCGGCGACCAGCAGTCGGCGGAAGTGCTGGGACAGCACCACGAATCGGTCCGCCCCGAGGTAGCGCAGCCGTTCCACCAGGTATTTGGCGCGAACCGCCCGGTCGCTCTCGCCGGCCATCCGGCTTTCCGCCGCCCAGGGCCCGTGGAAGTGCACCACCAGCGGATTGCGCCCGCGTGTGGACGGGCCGTAGAGGCAGAAGTGCCGGTCCAGCACCGTACCGGGTAGCAGTTCCGCGCGGTCCAGATAGGCCGTACGAGCGCGGCGCAGGGTGGACCCGCCCGTGGGTCCCCACGACCCGGCCCCCGGACCGGCCGGGGCGTCTCCGAAAGCCGTTGCGGTGACCGCGATATCCGGGTGGTCGTTCAGCGCCCGGTACAGATCCGTGAAGTACCGGTTCAAGCCGCCCGGGGCGGCGGCGAACCATTCCGATCCGGTCATATGCACCCGCAGTGACCCCACCAACACCGTCACCCCCGGGTCAGTCCACTCCGTCACGAATCGCGGTCGCGATCCGCGCGCCCTCTCTCGGTCAGTGTAGGTCAATCCGCGCAGGTAGGTCGGCTATTGCGAAGCAACCGAAGGGGGTGGTCGGTCGGTTCGGCAAACGCGGAAGATCGCCGCGCCACACCGTGATCCGGACCGCATGCGGCAGGGCCGGACTATGAGAGAAAGTACGGGCCGCGCCCGGGAATACGCCGAATCACCTGGACGGATCCGATCGGGCCGGACAACCGACGGTCGCGTAACCCGAAGGTAGCGGGGCAGGATCGCAGGCTGTGCCGGAACTGAATCTCGATAGCGACCAGTTGACCTTCGTCGCCCTGGGCGACAGTTTCACCGAAGGGCTCGACGACCCGTACCCCGACAGCGATGCGACACCGAACGGTCGCTACCGCGGCTGGGCGGATCGGCTGGCGGAGCATCTCGCCGAGCACACCGAGGTGCGCTACGCCAATCTCGCGGTGCGCGGCAAGCTCATTCGCCAGATCGTGGACGATCAGCTGCCGCGCGCGCTCGAACTGCGACCCGATCTCATCACCTGCTGCGCCGGGGGCAACGATCTGATCCGCCCGGGTGGCGATGCCGACCAGTTGGCCGATATCTACCGCGACGCACTGATCCGACTGCGCGGCACCGGCGCCACGGTCGTGGTCGTCACCGGTATGGACACCGGCTTCCAGCCGGTCATGCGCCATCTGCGCGGCAAGATCGCCACCTACAACATGCACCTGCGGGCCATCGCCGACGAATTCGACTGCCCCGTCCTCGATCTGTGGGGTATGCGGACACTGCAGGACCACCGGGCCTGGAGCTGGGACCGGCTGCACCTGTCCGCCGCGGGCCACGAGCGGCTGGCGCTGCGGGCCTGCGAGGTGCTCGGCGTTCCGGTAGCCGCCGACTGGCGCGCACCGTGGGGGCCGGAGGAACCCAAGCCCTGGCCGACGGCGCGCCAGGAGGATCTGCACTGGGCTCGCGAATTCCTGCTGCCGTGGATTCAGCGGCGGCTGACCGGCCGATCCTCGGGCGACGGCCTGGCCCCCAAGCGCCCCGACCTCACCCCCGTGCGCTGAGCGCGGATCGCCCTCCGGCGGCGTCGAATCCGGAACTCGCGACCCGGGCGTGCGCCCCGGCGGCGGCGCTCCTGCCGTCGATCTTCGGGGCCTCTGCTCGGGTCCCGGGTGCGTTATGGTGATCGGCAGTAAGGCGGGTGGTCGGAGGCGATACGGTGGTACGGACGCTGGCGCGGGGACAGACGTTCGCGGGCTACCGGATCGAACGGCTGCTCGGCGTGGGGGGAATGGGTGAGGTGTATCTCGCACAGGACCGCGACCTGCCCCGGCCCGTCGCGCTCAAACTGCTCGGCGCGGCCGTCGCCGATGATCCCGAGGTGCGTGAGCGCTTCCTGCGCGAGGCCGATACCGCCGCGCGGCTCTCCCATCCGAATATCGTCGCGGTCTACGCGCGCGGCCGCGACGAGCACCGGCTCTGGATGGCCATGCAGTACGTCGAGGGCACCGATGTGGCGGCGGTGCTGCGCGAGGGGCCGTTGCGGCCCGATCACGCCGTCCGGATCATCGGTGAGACCGCCAAGGCCCTCGACCACGCGCACCGCGCCGGTGTGCTGCACCGGGATGTCAAGCCCGCCAACATCCTGCTCGCCTGGGGACCGCATCAACAGGTGTACCTGGCCGACTTCGGCATCGCCAAGGCCCTCGACCACACCAGCGGGCTCACCCGCACCGGCGAGATGTACGCCAGCTTCCAGTACGCGGCTCCCGAACAGTTCGAATTCGGGCCGGTGGATCACCGCGCCGACGTGTACGCGCTGGGCTGCACGCTGTTCCACATGCTCACCGGGGAACTGCCCTATCCGGGGGCGAGCACCGCGCAGGTGATCAACGGGCATCTGAATATGCCGGTGCCCCGGCCCAGTCTCCGGCATCCCGCCGTGCCGACGGTGTTCGACGAGGTCGTCGCCCATGCGCTGGCCAAGGACCCGGACCGGCGCTACGGCAGTTGCGGGGAACTGGCCGACGCGGCGCAGCGCGCGCTCACGGGGGCGCACGGTTCCGCGCCGCGACACCCCGTCCCGAACCCGGCCCCGACTCAGCCGTCCGCTGAGTCCGCCGCGGCCTCGAACGCGTACGCGCCCACCGCATTCGCCCCGCTTCAGACCGGGCCGGTCGCGGTCCGTTCCCGTCGCCCCCGTCCGGCACTGCTGCTGGCGGCGCTGCTGGCACTGCTGGTCGCCTTCGGTATCGGGGTGGGATTCGCCACCGGCGCACTGACGTTCACCTTCGGTGCGGCGAGCGGGACCGGCGAGGTCGCCACCGACGCCACCCGCGCCGCCGCCGAACAGGCCGCCTGCGACTACGCGAAGCTCATGACGACCTACGACTACGACACCCCGTCCGCCTGGGAGACCCGGGTGTACGACGGCGCGACCGGCACCTGGAAAGTCCAGGCGGCACAGCTGCTCCCGGCCTTGCGCCTGATCATGGCGGCCGATCCGGAGAAGACCCGCGCGGGCGATGCCCAGTGCACGGCCACCTCCGGTAACGGTACCCACTACGAGATCACCGCGAACGTCACCGAGATCCACCGGGTCGAGGGCACACCGGAGACCACCGAGGCTCGCAGCATCGCCATGGCCATGGATTACGTCGACAGTCGCTGGCTGTGCAGTATGTGGTCGACCGACGTGCTGCCCAACTGATTTCGCGCACCGATCCGGTCGAACGGATCGCGCCGCCCGCTCGTATCACCGGGCAGGCCGGATCCCCTCGACGAAAAGCAGCCGATGCGACATATCGCCCTGGCCACGGTCACCGTGGTCGCCCTCGCCGTGCTCACCGGCGGCACCACCGCCGCCCGCTCCGACACCCCCGTCGCCGCCACCGCCGAGGTGCGGACCGAGCTGGACGCTCTGGTACGGGCCGCCGACGTGCCCGGCGCCCAGCTCGTCGAGTCCGCCGGCGATCACGATATCCAGATCACCAGCGGTGTCGGCGATCTCGGGACCGGTGCGCCCTTCCCGGATACCGCGGCCGTGCGCATCGCGAGCAATACCAAGGCGTTCGTCGCCACCGTGGTGCTGTTGCTGGTGGGTGAGGGGCGGATCGACCTGGACGCGCCGGTGGAGCGCTATCTGCCCGGGGTCCTCTCGGGGCCCGGTGGGGAGGGAAACCGGATCACGGTACGGAACCTGCTCCAGCACACCAGCGGGATCCCGGACTATCTCACCCGGATCGACCTGGGCTCGGTGGACGCGCTGCGGCGCTCCCGCTCCGCCGACGCGCTGATCCGCCTCGGACTGGACCAACCGGCCGCGTTCGAACCCGGTGCGCGGGCGGAGTATTCGAATACCAACTATCTGCTGGCGGGCCGCCTGGTCGAGGCGGTGACGGGTGTCGCGATCGGGGTGGAGGTGACGCGGCGGATTCTGGTCCCCCTGGACCTGCGCGGCACCTACTGGCCGCTCTACCCGGTGGAGAACGTCATCCGCGGCCCTCACCCGCGCGGGTATCACCAATTCGGTGACACCCTGGTGGACATCACCGATATCGATCCCGGATGGGGCCTGCCGGATGGGGCCATGGTGTCCACGGGAGCGGATCTGAACCGGTTCTTCCGGGCGCTGCTCGCGGGCCGGATCCTCGGCCCCGCGCAGCTCGAGCAGATGCGGGCCACCGTGCCCAGCGGCGATCCGCGCCGGTCCGACGATTTCGGACTGGGGCTGTTCCGCCGCACCACCTCCTGCGGCACCGAGGTGTGGGGACACGGCGGGGCCATGCACGGCTTCTTCGTCTACGGGGCGGCCACCCCGGAGCGGGCGGTGACCGTGAGCATGAACCAGCTACCCGACATTCTGAACCTTCACGGTGCGGGCATCGATCCGAACGCCGTCGTCGACGCCGCGCTGTGCACCCCGTGACCTGCCGCGAAGCTGGAGGGATGATCTTGTGGAAGAGCCGATTTCACGATTGCGATCCCATGTAGCGCCAACCGTACGCGGTGCGCTACATTCGCTGCGGATTTATGCTCGGCAGAGGGGACCCGCCAGGGACGGCCGGGCGCATGCGGCAGAGCTGCCCCTCCCTACGTCAACGCCGGCGCGGCGCCGGACTCGCGGAAGGACAACCACAGTGGGGAACTCTGGCGCGGGGGCCGGTGCCGGTGACTTCCGGGTCCTCATCGACAACGGTGAGTACTGGCTGCGCAATCGGGGCGATATCGCCATGATGGTAATGACCGTGGAACGGCTGCGCCAGCGCTGGCCGCACGCCCGGATCGGGGTGCTGACCGACCAACCGGCCATCCTGCGCGGGCTGCTGCCCACCGCGGAGCCGGTCTACGCCCGGGGCGGCGGCCAGTGGGGCAGAGGGGGACTCGCGGGCCGCGTCGAGCGCGCGGTGGGCGCGAACCTGACCGGTCCGGCCGCCGTGGCCTGGCGGGCGTCGACCGATGTGCCGAAATCGCATCTGCGCGGGGTGAAGGCGTGGGCGGTGCGCGGTGCGCGCGGCATGCTGGGGCGGGACACCGACTCGGCGGCGGACGGGCTCCCGGAGCCACCCGTACCCGCCGCCGTCGACACCGCGAGCCTGGTGATCGCCCAGGGGGGCGGCTATATGACCGATATCGACCTGTATCAGGCGCACCGCACGCTGAATCTGCTGGAACGTGCTCGCGCCCAGGGGATCCCGACCGCCATGCTCGGGCAGGGCCTCGGACCCATGGGCGATCCGCGCCTGCTGCAACGCGCCGCCGCGATACTGCCCGATGTGGATGTGATCGCGCTGCGCGAAGGCGTGCGCGGGCCGCGGCTGCTCACCGAACTCGGGGTGGCCGCGGATCGAGTGCTGGTCACCGGTGACGACGCCGTCGAATTCGCCTACCGCGTGCGGCGGCCCGAGATCGGGGCCGACCTCGGCCTGTGCCTGCGGGTCGCGGACTACTCCAAGGTCAGCGACTCCGCCCGGGACACCCTCGGCGCGGTGGTGCGCTCCTGCGCCCGGGAATTCGATGCCGCGCTCGCACCGCTCATCATCTCCGAATACGACTCCGAGGACCGCCGGTCCACGCTGCCGCTGCTCTCCGGCGCGGAGCGCACCCGTCCGGTCATCGGCCGCGCCGGGACGGCCGCCGACGTGGCCCGCCAGGTGTCGCGGTGCCGGGTACTGGTGACCAGCGCCTACCATCTGGCGGTATTCGCGCTCTCCCAAGGAATTCCGGCCATCGGCGTAACGGCGTCACAGTACTATGACGACAAGTTCTACGGACTGGCCGATATGTTCGGGGCCGGGCTTCGGGTCGTGCACCTGGATTCCACCGATCTCGAGCGGGAACTGACCCAGCAGGTGCGGGAGCTGTGGTCGGCCGCACCGGAGTTGCGCGACACCCTGCGGCACAAGGCCGTCGAGCAGATCGACGCCAGCCGGGCGGGACTCGAACGCGTGTTCCGCCTCGTCGAGGAGTAACCGGCGCGGCCACGTCGGTCACCACGGCATCGGTCACTACTGCTCAGGGGGAATGGTGGTTCAACTTTCGGTGTGTGTTCCGGCGTACAACTCCGCACGCACCCTCGAGACGACCCTGCGGTCGATACTCGACCAGGATGTCGAGATGGAGGTGGTCGTCCTGGACAACGCCAGCACCGACGAAACCTCCACCATCGCGAAGTCGTTCGACGACGCGCGGGTACGCCTGCACCGCAACGAGCAGACGCTGCCCATCGGCGAGAACTGGAACAGGGTGGTATCGCTGTCCACCGGGAAACTGGTGAAGGTGGTGTGCGCCGACGATATCCTGCTGCCCGGCGCGCTGGCCGCCCAGCAGGCGGTCATGGCCGACAACAGCATTGCCATCTGCTCGTCGACATTCCAGGTGATCGACGAGGCCGGGAGAGTGGAGGAGACCGATCTGGGCCTGCCCGGCCTGCTCGGCGAGCACAGCGCCCGCACCCTCATGCGCGTGATCGTGCGCAAGGGCCCCGCCGAATTCGGCCCCACGGCCGCGGCCACCTTCCGCCGCGCCGACTTCGACCGGGTGGGCGGCTTCCGCGGTGATCTCGTCTTCCCGATGGACGTGGATCTGTTCGCGCGGGTGAGCGCCTTCGGGGCGTTCTACGGAATGCCGCAGCTCACCGCGGCCTGGCGCAATTCGAGCTTCAATCTGTGCAGCAGCACCTCGACGGTCAGCAAACTGACCGAGATGCTGCGGTTTCACCACCGGCTCGGGGCGGAATACCCCCACCTGGTGCGTCGCGGGGATGTGCTGGCCGGAGATCTGCGCCTGGCGCGGGCGGCCTTCGAGCGGCTGCGCATCCGCACGGTGGCGACGCTGCGCAACCGGCCGGATATGGTGCGCTGACCGATATTCGGTCGCCTTCGACGTGGGCGCCGGGGGGGGCGCCCGCGCCGCGCGGCGCCCCCGCGGGCGCCGC
>NZ_JASCXP010000053.1:0-26213 GCF_030010695.1 Nocardia sp. CC201C | reverse complement strand
GGCACTGGCCGAACAGCCGCTCGGTGCGGCCGAATCCGCACTGCTCACGCGACTGCCCGCCGATGTGCCCGGTGGAACCGATCGGGAGCGGTTGAACCGCTGGTATCTCGGGGATGCCGGGCAGGCCGAACTGCTCGCCGCCCTGCGGTCCGGGCAGTACCGGATCGAGGTGCCCGAGGATGCCGCGCTGCCCGTGGTGGCGCTGCTGCTGGAGCGCGGGTTCGACGCGGAGGCCCTGGATCTGGTGGCGGAGCTCTCACCGCTGCTGGATCGACTGCGGCTCGTACCGCCCTTCGATCCGGCGGCGCGACCCGCGGGTACGGCGGTACGAGTGGCCTCGGTCGGCGAGGTGCGCGGCGCGTTGCGCGCCGTGCGGACGCCGGAGCCGCTGACCGCCATGCGCACCACCCTGGAGGTGTGGAATCCGCTGTACGACCGGCTGGTAGCGCTGTGGTGCGAGACGGTGGCGGGTGAGCTGCCCACTCTCGATGACACGGGCGCGGTGCGCGGCGGCTGGCCGTGCCGCCGACTCCCCGCGGACTGGGCGGTCGAGCGTGACCGCTGGCTGGCCGATGTGGCCGTCGCACAGCGGGATTACGGCCTGACCGGTCGGCACGCCCAGGCCAAGGGCAACTTCGCGCGCCTGCACGACGCGCTGCTCAGCTGCCCCGACGGCAGCGCGAATCTCACTGCCCGCCAAGTCGGGTGGATTCGCCGCGCCATCGCCAACACGGTGACCCGGCACGGTGCGCCGGGCAGCGCCGCGCGCGCCCGGGTGCACGCAGCCCAACGGGATTCCATTGCGGCCCCTCTGCATACGACGTTCGCGGCGCTGCTCACCACGCGCCTGCGGCACTATCGGGCCGAGGGCGGCATCCCCGACCTCGCCCCGGTATCGGCTGCGGTATCCGACGACGACCGCTGTGATATCCCCTCCGGCACAGCCATTCCCCGGCATCTGCTGGACAAGGCGGCCCGCGCCCTGGAGGCGTCGGCCGACGAGTTGATTCGGCGCGGCATCATCGGCTCCGGCGATATGCTGGCGCGGGTCCTGCCGCAGCTCACCTCGCGGCTGCTGGCCGCCGATTTCGCCGACCCGGCCGCCGCGAACCTGTACGAGCAGCTCTACACCGCCTTCCGACGCCGCCGCGGCCTGCTGCTGCTGAACCTGCAGGGCCAGGTGCGCTTCGAAGAACTGCCCTGGGTCGCTGCGATGGCGGCACTGCGTGGTGATGCGGATGCGGCCGGAATCGAGGATGCCGCGAGCGGAATCAGCGCGATCGGGGCCGATATCGCGGCGACGGAGCCAGCGACATCGCGCCGCACACGGCATCGAGGCGATGCGACACGGCACAGTGCGCTGGCGGCCCGGCGGTTGCTCGGACAGATGACGCTGCTGACACTCGACGCGTTTCCGTATGCCCTGCTGCCGAATCCGCTGGTGCGGGAGTTCGGTGCGCTCGCACGGCAGGCGGAGCTGGACTTGCCGCTGGTCGAGGAGGTGGCGGCGGATATCTTCATGGGCACCTTCACCACCAAGTGGCTGGCGGCCGCACTGGTGGCCGGGCGGACCCTGGAAGGCACGCTGTACCAGGCGTATTACGATCTGCCCGCGCCCGGTGAGTGGGTCGGGCACGCCGATACGACGCAGCGGTGGGGCCGGGCCACGGCCGCGGGATTCACCGAACTGTGCACGCGCCGGGCGGGCGAGGCCGGATGCGACGGCGGGTATGTCGCGCGTAACGGGGCGATTCTGGAGCAGAGCCAGATCCTCACCACCCACAACCTCGCGGTCCTCGTCGACGCGCTCGAATTGACCGCTCGCGTACGGGATTCCGCACCGGAACTCGCCCACGACACCTTCACCTGGGTGGTGCGCCAGCTCAGCCGACCCGCGCCGAACCGGCACGCGGAGCTCATCACGGTGAAGAACGCCGCCTACGCCTGGCGTCAGGGTGTGTACCTGCTCGCCGCGTGCGACCGCGAAACCCAGCGGGCCCAGGTGCTGCGCCTGATCGACGACGCGGGCGACACCCCGCTCGCGCCCGCCATCACGGGCCTGGGCCATATCGTCGAAGGCGGCCGCTTCACCCGCCAGGGCTGGGTACCCGACGGCTCCGGCCGCCGCTTCCTCGGCTGGACGGCACGACGGCACTGGCTCTTCGGCGGACCGTAGCTCCGGTGGGTACAGCTGCGGCGTGCCGTGGCGAATCGCCGGGGGCATACCCGCGACCGGAACCCGGCGAGCGCTGTGCGCGTCCAATCCGTACACGACACTCGTGAACGGAGGCCGCCGATGGACCCGGAATCGCTGCATGCCGGTACCGCCGCCCGCCGCGCCCAGCGGGGTGCGGAACGCGAGCAGCGACGTATCTCGCACGCTGGCGTCGATCCCGACTACATCTGGCGGATGGAGCGGTTCACCGAGCTGACCCACGCCGAGATCCACGCGCGGGTGCGGGAGATGGACCCCGCCGCCATGCACGAGAGCGCCGACACCTGGGTCGGGATCGCCGACAGTCTGAGCGGAGCCGCGACCGGATTGCACATGACGGTGCAGTCCGCGCTCGCCGAGGCATTGCGCGGGCAGATCGCCGAGGCCGCCGAGGCGGCGGCGCGGGCCTTCGTGGCGCGGGCCATGGATATCGCGGAGGTGGCGCGCAATGCCGGGCACCGCATCACGGCCGCCGCGTACGGGGCCGAGGCGGTACGGAGAACCGTGCCACCACCGCCCGATTCCGGCGCGGCGCTGCCCGATTCCGGTGCGGCACCGACCGATTCCGGCGCACCGTCGGCCGATACCGGTGCGACAACACCCTTGCCGACCACGATGACGGGCACCGCGGATCCGGCGGCGGAGCGATTCGCGGAGGAGCAGTACCAACTCGCCTTAGCGGCCTTGGAAGCGAACTACGTGCCGATCTACCCGCCGGCCGGGTCGGGCGTGCCTGCCTTCGAACCCGCCCGGTCATCTCCGGACGGCAGCGACGATGGTGCTGCTACAACACTTCCCGCATCCGCCGGGTCCGGCGGTCCGATCTCGTCCGGGCACCCCGCCGCCTACGGAAGCCCATCCGACGTGGTACCGGACCGCAAGGACCCACCATCCGCAACGACCACCGATCCGACTGCTGCGGTGGTGAATTCGCCTGCCCTCGGCGATCCGAACGCTCCGTCGGGTACCGACCCCGGAATATCCGAGCCATCGCCGCCTGCCAGCCCACACGGCATGTCGCTCGCCGACCTGACGACCACACCATCCGGCGTGACGCCAGACCCGACAGCGCCGTCGCATTCCCCGGCGACCCCCAACCCGACAGCGGTACTGCCCTACTCGACGGACCCGACAACGGCGCTTCCCAACCCAGCGCCACCCGGCTCGAAAGCACCGCCGGGCGCACCGGGGACATCCGCCTCTCCCCCGGCACCGGGCGACCCCGGCCGTAGTATCCCCGGCCAGCCGACCGGCCGAACCACCCGCATCCCAACGTTTTCCGACAGCACACCACGTCCCGGCGGTTCCTGGCTCCCCGCCATGTACCCGCCCATGGCGGCGCGCGGCGGTGACCAGAACGCACCCCGCACCACCCCTGCCTGGCTAGTCTGGAACCGAGAACAAGAACTCCTGGGCGACCCGCCACCATGCACACACGGGGTCATCGGCGTGGACATCCCCGCCGCCCGACCATGCACCGACCCCGAATGAGCGGACAGGTCGGACCTGCAACCGATCCCGATATCCGCAGCCACGCCGCCGCAGACACCAGCGCGACAAACCGCAGGGCTCGGCCCCTCCCACGACTGAGCGCCTGGTCTCGAGCGTGCCCGCCACCGGAGACGTCGTGACGCCGCCGCTCATTCCCGTCGCCGCAACCAATTGATCGGGTCACCATCATCGAGTTCGATCGCACCGTCCCCGCTTTCGGTGCGCAGCCAATGCCGCACCAGGTACCGCCGATGTGCCGAATAACCGAGCACATGCGCGATCACGCTGCCGAGCACGAAGCTCTCCGGTGGATCGCAGAGCGCGTCGATGAGGGTGTCCTCCCATCCGCCGCGCCGGTCGATCTCGCGTACGGTGTCGAGCCAGCGCACCGCCACCCGCTCGTGCCGGTCCACCAGCTCCGGTAGGTCGTTGCCGCGTGGCCGGGGCATGTCCTCGCCGTCGATGGCGGCGAGCCAGCATTCCTTGGTCTCGACGAGATGGTCGAGTACCTCGGCGATGGAGGCTTCGGGGCCTCGGAAGGCTTCCACGGTCAGCCCGGGCATCCGTGCCCGCCGATACTGTTCCTCGGTGAGTTGCCCTGCCGCGGTGAGCAATTCGCGGGCGTCCTCGATGTCGTGGTGCAACAGCAGCGTCGTCGGATCCATCGCGGACCGTCCCTTCGGCGCGTTCTCCACCCACAGCGACATGGGTGGATGGAAGTGGATGCCATTGGCGGCGGGCAGCCAGCGGCGGCGCTTCTCCGCGGTGGTGGCGCTGGGCGGGTGGCCGAAGGCGCGGCTGTATGCCCGGCTGAAGCCCTCCACCGAGTCGTATCCGGCAGCGAACGCCACCTCGGTCACCGATTCTCCGGTGGACAGCGCCCATGCCGCGCGCTCCAGCAGCACCCGCCGTTTGAGGGCGACCGGCGATTCGCCGGTGCCGCGGGAGAACTGCCGGGTGAAGTGGAAGGGCGAGGCGTACGCCCCCGCCGCCATCTCCTCCAGCGTGGTGTTGTCCTCGTCCAGGACGGCGTCGAGCAGTTCTCGCAGTCGGTCTCGTCCGTTCTTGGGCACATCAGCAGTCTGCCAAGCCGGTGGCCGCCCGCGCTTGACCGTTCTTGCGCAGCCCGCGCGGAATCAGCCGCCGAAGACCCGCTCGACCACCGTCTTCGCCCGGCGCGTCACCCGCATGTAGTGGTCCAGGAACTCACTGCCGTCGTCATTGGGCCATCCGGCGACGATCGCGATGGCCGACAGCAGCCGTCCGGGACCGGGCAGCTGATCGGCGGGTTTGCCGCGCACCAGCACCAGGGCGTTGCGGGCCCGGGTGGCGGTGAGCCAGGCGTCGCGCAGCAGCGCCGCGTCGGCGGGGTCGATGAGTTCGGCGGCCTCGATGGCCTCCAGTGATTGCAGGGTCGAGGTGTTGTGCAGGTCGGGCACCTCGTGCGCGTGCTGGAGTTGCAGCAGTTGCACGGTCCATTCGACGTCGGCGAGTCCGCCGCGGCCGAGTTTGGTGTGGGTGGCCGGGTTCGCGCCGCGCGGCAGCCGCTCGGAATCCACGCGCGCCTTGATGCGGCGGATCTCACGCACCCCGTCCGGGGACATGCCGCCGCTCGGGTAGCGGATCGGGTCGACGGTGCGCAGGAACCGTTCGCCCAGCTGCGGATCGCCCGCCACGAAGCGGGCCCGCAGCAGCGCCTGCACCTCCCAGGACTGTGCCCACTGCCGGTAGTACGCGGCGTAGGCGGCCAAGCTGCGCACCAGCGCGCCATTGCGGCCCTCTGGGCGCAGCCCGGCATCCACCTGCAGCGGCGGATCGGTGCTGGGCGCACCGAGCAGGCGCTGCACCTGTTCGGCGATGCCGATGGACCATTTCACGGCGACGGTCTCATCCTCGCCGGGACGCGGGTCGCACACGAACAGCACATCGGCGTCGGAGCCGTAGCCCAGTTCCAGACCACCCAGGCGACCCATGCCGATGACGGCCATGGCGGCGGGCGCGGATTTGCCGCGTTCCACCTCGCTGGCGCGGATGACCGCCTGCAACGCCGCCTCCAGGGTGGCGATCCACACCGAGGACAGCGCCTCGCAGACCTGCGGCACCTCCAGCATGCCCAGCACATCCGCCGAGGCGACGCGGGCCAGCTCGCGACGGCGCAGCGATCGGGCCGTGGCCACCGCCCGCTTGGGTTCGTCGTAGCGCGCCGCGCCCGCGAGGATGCCGCGCGCCACCTCGGCGGGCTGGGTGGCCAGCAGCAGCGGCCCGTTCGGGCCGTCGGCGTACATGCGGATGGTTTCGGGCGCGTTGATGAGCAGATCGGGCAGATAGGCCGAGGAGCCGAGCACGATCATGAGCCGCTGCGCGATGGCACCCTCGTCGCGCAGTTCGCGCAGGAACCAGATCTCGCTGTCCAGTCCCTCCGAGACCCGGCGGTAGGCCAGCAGACCGGCATCGGGATTCGGTGTGTCCCCGAGCCATTCGAGCAGCGTCGGCAGCAGCAGCGTCTGAATGCGACCTTTGCGGCCGATCTCGCCGGTGAGGGCCTTGAGGTGGCCGAGCGCGTTCTCCGGGGCCGCGTAGCCGAGCGCGGCCAGCTGCCGCACGGCCGCCGCGGGGCTGAGTCGCAGCGCGGCGGCGTCGAGCCGCGCCACCGATTCCAGCAGTGGCCGGTAGAAGAGTTTGGCGTGCAGCCGCCGCACCCGCACGGTGTTGCGTTTGATCTCGCTGCGCAGTACGCCCACGGCGTCCTGGCGGCCGTCGGGGCGCATGTGCGCGGCCCGCGCCAGCCAGCGCATGCCCTCCTCGTCGTCGGCGGCGGGCAGGGTGTGGGTGCGCTTGAGTCGCTGCAATTGCAGGCGGTGTTCGAGCAGTCGCAGGAATTCGTAGGAGGCGGTCAGATTCGCGGCGTCGTCGCGGCCGACGTAGCCGCCCGCCGCCAGCGCGGTGAGCGATTCCACGGTGCCCTGCGTGTGCAGGGATTCATCGGCCTTGCCGTGCACCAGTTGCAGCAGCTGCACCGCGAATTCGACGTCGCGCAGCGACCCGTGCCCGAGTTTGAGTTCGCGCTCGCGCATATCGGCGGGCACCAGATCTTCGACGCGGCGGCGCATGGCCTGCACATCGGCGACGAAGTCGGTGCGTTCCGAGGCCGTCCACACCATGGGCATGAGCGCGTCGCGGTACTGCTCGCCGAGTTCGAGATCGCCGGTGGTGGGCCGCATCTTGAGCAGGGCCTGGAATTCCCAGGTCCGCGCCCAGCGCTTGTAGTAGGCGATATGCGATTCCAGGGTGCGCACCAGCGCACCGGCCTTGCCCTCGGGGCGCAGCGCGGCGTCGACCTCGAAGAAGGCCGCGCCGCCGACGCTCATCGTCTCCGCGGCCAGCCGGGTGGCGGTGGTGTCGGCGGGTTCGGCCACGAACACCACGTCCACGTCGGAGACGTAGTTCAGTTCGCGCGCACCGCATTTGCCCATGGCGATGACGGCCAGCCGCACCGGCACCGGCAGGTCGGGGCACACCCGGGCCACCGCCACCGCGAGCGCGGCGGTGAGGGCGGCGTCGGCGAGGTCGGTGAGATGCCAGCCCACCTGCTGGTACGGCAGTACCGGTTCGTTCTCGACGGTGGCGGCCAGGTCCACGGCCGCCAGCAGCATGAGCTGATCGCGATACCGCTTGCGCAGCAGGGCGACCGCCTCCGGTCCGGAGATCTTGGCGCGGTACAGCATCGGACCCGCCTGCGGACCGTTCTCGGGCTCCGCGGCGACGGCGTCGAGCAGTTCGGCGAGGATCTCCGCACGCCCGGGCAGTTCGCGGCGGCGCAGCAGCTGCCACCCGCCGGGATCGGCAACCAGATGATCGGCGAAGGCGCTCGACGACCCGATCAGCGCGAACAGCCGACCGCGCAGCGAGGTATCGGTGCGCAGTTCGGAATCCAGTGCGGCCCAGTCATTTCCGAGCGCCTCCCGCAGGCGCATGAGCGTGAGCAACGCCAGGTCCGCATCGGGGGAACGCGACAGCGCCCACAGCAGCGGAACACTGTCGACATTGTCCCATGCCAACTCCCGGAGGTTGTTGGCTGCCGACGGCTCGAGCAAGCCGAGCCGTCCGACACCGGGGACCGCGGAACGGGCAGTCGGTGGCCGGACCATGCTCCCAAATTACCTGTCAGGCGGGGCGATCGCCGTAACGTTCCCCGCTCGGTTGTCGGACGCCGGGCTGCTACAGCCCCAGGTACTCCTGCAGTTCGAACGGCGTCACCTGGGACCGGTAGTCGGCCCACTCGCGACGCTTGTTGCGCAGGAAGAAGTCGAAGACGTGCTCGCCCAGCGCCTCGGCGACCAGTTCGGACTTCTCCATGTTCTTCAGCGCCTCGTCCAGGCTGCCCGGCAGTTCACGGAAGCCCATGGCGCGCCGCTCGGCCGACGTCAGCGACCACACGTCGTCCTCGGCCTCCGGCGGCAGCGTGTAGCCCTTCTCGATACCGCGCAGACCGGCGGCCAGCAGCACCGCGAAGGTCAGGTACGGGTTGCAGGCGCTGTCGGGGCTGCGGATCTCGACGCGGCGCGAGGACGACTTGTTCGGCGTGTACATCGGCACGCGGACCAGCGCGGAGCGGTTGGAACGGCCCCACGACGCCGCGGTCGGGGCCTCGCCGCCGTGGATGAGGCGCTTGTAGGAGTTGACCCACTGGTTGGTGACGGCGCTGATCTCGTGGGCGTGCTCGAGAATGCCCGCGATGAAGGCCCGCGCGGTCTCCGACAGGTTGATCGGGTCGTCCGGATCGGCGAAGGCGTTCTGCTCACCCTCGAACAGCGACATGTGGGTGTGCATGGCCGAACCCGGGTGCGCGGCGAACGGCTTGGGCATGAACGTGGCGCGCACGTTCTCGTCGATCGCCACTTCCTTGATCAGGTAGCGGAACGTCATCACATTGTCGGCCATGGACAGCGCGTCCGCGTAGCGCAGGTCGATCTCCTGCTGGCCGGGTGCGCCCTCGTGGTGCGAGAACTCCACGGAGATGCCCATGGACTCCAGCGCGTCGATGGCGTGGCGGCGGAAGTTCGGGGCCTCGTCGTGCACGGCCTGGTCGAAGAAGCCGCCGTTGTCGACCGGCACCGGCGAGGAGCCGTCGTAGGGGCCGGGCTTGATCAGGAAGAATTCGATCTCCGGGTGCACGTAGCAGCTGAAGCCCATATCCCCGGCCTTGTTCAGCTGGCGGCGCAGCACATGGCGCGGATCGGCCCAGGACGGCGAGCCGTCGGGCATGGCGATATCGCAGAACATGCGCGCGGAGTGCTGATGCCCCTTGGAGGTGGACCACGGCAGCACCTGGAAGGTGGACGGGTCCGGCTTGGCCACCATGTCGGCCTCGGAGACGCGGGCAAACCCTTCGATGGCCGAACCGTCGAAGCCGATGCCCTCCTCGAAGGCGCCCTCGAGTTCGGCGGGAGCGATCGCCACCGACTTGAGATAGCCCAGGACATCGGTGAACCAGAGCCGTACGAAGCGGATGTCCCGCTCTTCGAGCGTCCGCAGCACGAATTCCTTCTGGCGATCCATGCTCGCGAGCGTAGGCAGTCGGAGTTAAATCCGTGTTACATGGCAGCTGCGTTGTGAAACCTGCACCGGCGAGCCGGCCCGGCCGTGCGGGACATCAGCAGGTCAGTCCCGGCGTAGGCGGCGTCAGGTTGATCAGGTAGTCGATGACGGGCGTATCGACACAGTCCGACACGCCCGACAGCGACACGGTGTGACGGGTGCCGTTGTAGGTGATCAGCGCGGCGTCGAGCTGCCGGGCCAGGTCCACGCCCGCCTGGTACGGGGTGGCCGGGTCCTCGGTGGTCGAGACCACCACCGTCGCGGGCAGATTCGGGATCGAGACCTCGTGCGGGGTGGAGGTGTTGGGCACCGGCCAGATCGCGCACAGTTCGAGCGGCGCGGCACCGGTGCCGCGGCCGTCGTCGAGGAACGGGGCCACCCGGCGGTATTCGGCGTCCTGTTTGGCCGCGACGGCCCGGTCCTCCACCCGTGGATCGTCCACGCAGCGAATGGCGTTGAACGCGTCCGCGATGTTGTCGTAGGTGCCGTCGTCGCGGCGGCCGTCGTAGAGGTCGGCCAGGGCCAGCAGGGTGTCGCCGCGGCCCTCCCGCAGTTCGTTGAGGCCCTTGGTGAGCGCGGGCCAGAACCGGTTGGAGTACAGCGTCTGCTGCACACCGGTGATGGCGTCGCCGTAGTGCAGCCCGCGCGGGTCGTCGGTCACGGCCGGGGTGTCCCACAGCGGGTCGACCAGCTCCCGGAACCGCTTGACCGATTCCGTGGGATCGGTGCCGAGCGGGCAGGCGGGCTCGGTGGCACAGTCTGCCGCGTAGGCGTCGAATGCCTGCTGGAAGCTCTCGGCCTGCAGGACCGATTCCTTGACCGGGTCCTGCGAGGGGTCCAGCGCACCATCGAGCACGAGTGCGCGCACCCGGTCGGGGAACTGCTCGGCGTAGGTGTAACCGAGCCGGGTGCCGTAGGAGTAGCCCACGTAGCTGAGCTTGTCGTCGCCGAGCACCGCGCGGATCACGTCCATGTCCTGGACCACCTCGCGGGTGCCGACATGGGCGAGGAACTCCGCGCCGGTGCGCTCGACGCATTTGCTCGCGTAGTCCTTGTTGTCCGCCTCGGCGGCGGCGATACCGGCCGGATCGTTGTCGAAGGGCGGCTCGGCGCGCTCGGCGTCCATCTCGGCCGGGGTCAGGCAGGTGATGGCCGGGGTGGACGCGCCGACGCCGCGGGGATCGAAGCCGATGCGGTCGAAGCGCTCCGCGAGCGCGGTGCCGTCGCCGACGGTGTTCATGGTGAGCCCGGAGACGCCCGGCCCGCCCGGGTTGAACAGCAGCGATCCGATCTTGTCGCCGGTAGCCCGCAGGCGGGAGATGGCGATCTCGGCGGTCTCGCCGCCCGGGTTCTCGTAGTCGACCGGGACGCTGACGTGGGCGCATTCGAGGCCACGCGGCAGTTCGTCCGCGCTGAACTTCGCGCAGCTGCCCCAGCGCACGCTCTGACCGTAGAACTGCTCCAGCCCCGCGGGCGCGGTTGCCACCGGATTCCCGGTCACCACCTCACTGCTACACCCGGACGCCACCATCGCCACCGCCGCGACCGCGAGCACGGCGCGACCTGATCGCTTGAACCCCATGCCCACGATCGTGCCATGGCGGTCGCGGTTGCCTTCCCGTCGCCGGGTGCCGCTCCCGAGCCGGTCGCTGTGAGGAATTGCACCGTGGGCCCGGCCACGGTGCGTGGGACACTGAAGGGCGTCAGTGAAACCCGGGGACCCGATCGGGCCTCGAGGACGACGAAAGGGACGATGATGTCCGTATCCGATGCGGAAACCCCCGCCTACGGCGCTGCACCGGCACCGGCTACTCCCGCCACGCGGAAGACGCGAGTGCATCACCTGCAGCAGATGAAGGCCAATGGTGAGCGCTGGTCCATGCTCACCGCCTACGACTACTCCTCGGCGCGCATCTTCGAGGAGGCCGGTATCCCGGTCCTGCTGGTCGGCGATTCGGCCGCCAATGTGGTGTACGGCTACGACACCACCGTGCCCATCACCATCGACGAGCTGATCCCGCTGGTGCGCGGCGTGGTGCGCGGTGCGCCGCACGCGCTGGTGGTGGCGGATCTGCCGTTCGGCAGCTATGAATCCGCCCCGGAGCAGGCCCTGGCGACCGCCACCCGCTTCATGAAGGAGGGTGGCGCGCACGCGGTCAAACTGGAGGGCGGCGAACGGGTCGCCGACCACATCGCCAAGCTGACCGCCGCCGGCATCCCGGTGATGGCGCATATCGGCTTCACCCCGCAGAGCGTCAACACCCTGGGCGGTTTCCGGGTGCAGGGGCGCGGCGACGGCGCCGAGCAGCTCATCGCCGACGCCATCGCGGTGCAGGAGGCCGGCGCTTTCTCCGTGGTCATGGAGATGGTGCCCGCCGAGTTGGCCGGGCAGGTCACCCGCAAGCTGACCATTCCGACCGTCGGCATCGGGGCCGGGGTGGACTGCGACGCGCAGGTGCTGGTCTGGCAGGACATGGCGGGCTACACCAGCGGTAAGACCGCGAAGTTCGTCAAGCGCTTCGGCCGTGTCGGTGACGAACTGCGCACCGCCGCAGCGACTTTCGCCGACGAGGTGCGACGCGGCGCGTTCCCGGGTCCGGAACACAGCTTCTGATCGGGCCGGGCGAGCGGGACGGCGGCCCGCCCCCGCTCGCCCATCCCCGTCGATTCATAGCCATCGGCTCTCATCACCGGGCGTGGCCGAACTGTGCTGGCCCGCGGCGAGAAAACGGTGGCAGACTCGGAGCGAACGAGTTGGATCGACCAAAGGGAACACATGTCGCAGGGCCGTTGGACGAGCACCCTTCATATCCGCGGGGCAGCACTGCTACTCGCCGGCGGAGCGGCCGTCGCGCTGACCGCCGGATGCGGGAACACCACGTCCGGCTTCGAGCAGCCGGAGGGCTCCGCCTCCCCGTCGACGACCTCCAGCTCGGCACCGAAGACCAGCGCGGGCACTGCCCAGGGTGACCAGCTCACGGTCTCCGACGCCGTCGGCCAGCAGCTGTGCGACATCATCGAACCGCAGCTGTCGGACTGGCGGGTACAGGGCCCGACGCTGGGCAAGATCTCGCTCAACGGTTCCGTGCACGAGTGGGCACTGCGCAACGGCGCCATCAACGGGCAGGTGCTCGGCGACAAGGACTCGGTGGACCGGATCATGACCGCGCAGTGCCCGGATGTGCACGCGCAGGCGGTGAGCGCACTCGAACTGCCCAGCCTGGCGGCGGGACTGCTGTAATGCGCGACCTGTACCCGCCGCTGGAACCGCACCGCGAAGGCATGCTGGATGTCGGTGACGGACAACGGATCTACTGGGAGGAGAGCGGCACCCCGGACGGCAAGCCGGTGGTCTTCCTGCACGGCGGCCCGGGCGGCGGCACCGCCCCGCTGCACCGTCGCTTCTTCGACCCGAGGGCGTACCGGATCGTGCTGTTCGACCAGCGCGGCTGCGGTCGCTCCGCCCCGCACATCGCCGACGGGGCGGGGTTGGAGACCAACACCACCTGGCATCTGGTCGCCGATATCGAGGCGCTGCGGGAATTCCTCGGCATCGAGCGCTGGCAGGTGTTCGGCGGTTCCTGGGGTTCCACCCTGGCGCTGGCGTACGCGCAGCGGCATCCCGAGCGGGTGAGCGAACTCGTGCTGCGCGGCATCTTCCTGCTGCGGCGCAAGGAGATCGACTGGTACTACAACGGTGCGGCCGGATACATCTACCCGGACGAGTGGGAGAAGTTCCTCGCGCCGGTGCCGGTGGCGGAACGGGACTCGGATCTGGTGGCCGTCTACCACCGGTTGCTGCACTCCCCCGATCCCGAGGTCGCCACCGCGGCGGCGATCGCCTGGTCCACCTGGGAGGGAGCAACGAGTTCGCTGCTGCCGCAACCGGATCGGGTGGCCGAGACGGCCGAGGAGCGGTTCGCGCTGGCCTTCGCCCGAATCGAGAACCACTACTTCACCCACGGCGGGTTCCTCGAGGACGGGCAGCTGCTGCGCGATATCGACCGCATCGCCCATATTCCGGGCGTGATCGTGCAGGGCCGCCACGACATCGTCTGTCCCGCCGTCAGTGCGTGGGACCTGCACCGTGCGTGGCATAATTCGGAACTGCACATCGTGCCCGACGCCGGGCACGCCGCCAACGAGCCCGGTATCACCCACCATCTGGTGGAGGCCACAGACAAGTTCCGCTCATGACGCACACCGCCGCAGGTCCCGCCGTAGTCGCCGCGGTCTCCGACGACGTCGATCGACTGCTGTCGGCTGAACCCGATGTGCGCCGAGATCTTCCGGACTCGGTGCACCAGATGCGGGTGGCCACGCGGCGGCTGCGCAGCGTGCTTCGGTCCTACCGGCGCGTCTTCCGCCGCCGCCCCGTCGACGAGCTACGCGATGAATTGCGCTGGCTGGCAGGCGTATTGGGAGTGGCGCGGGATGCCGAGGTGCGAGCGGAACGCTTCGCCGCCCTGCTCGAAGAACACCCGGAGCTGGCCAAGAAGAAGTTCCGCATCGGCGGAAAGGACGCTCCCGCTCGGGGTTTGCGCAAGCTGCTGGTGACCGCCGAACGGGAGCGCTACGCCGCCGCGCACGCGGAGATCCTGACCGCGCTCGACAGTGAACGCTACCGCACCCTCACCGCCGCACTCCGGTCCCTGCTGGACGACCCGCCGCTGCGGGAGGCGTACGCGCAACGCCCCGCGGAACGCTTCTGCCGGTCGGTGCTGCGCGACGACTTCCATCGCGTGCGCCGCCTCGTCCGACTCGAACCCACGCTGTCCGAGGCCGAACGCGTGGAGCACCTGCACGATATCCGCAAGGCCGCCAAGCGCCTGCGCTACTCCGCCGACGCCGCCGTCCCGCTGCTGAACGGCCCCGCGAAATCGCTGTCCGGCAATGCCAAACGCCTGCAAACCGTGCTCGGCGACCACCGCGACGCCGTCGAGGCCGAGGCCGCCATCCGCGACCGCCTGCGCGACAGCACCAACCCCGCCTGGCAGGCCCTCTGCGAGGACGAGGCCGCCGCTGCCCGCAAGTCGCTGGAGCAGTACCCGGCGACGACGGAATTTCTGCGCAAGAGCTTCGACGGCTGAGACTTGCCGCCCACCGACCGGGCGCGACGGTGTCCGCAGCGCGGGTCAGCGGTCGGCCGATGCGTCGCGCAGCGAACCGCGCACCGTGCCACCGCGACGTCGTGGCGATTCCGGCTCCGGCCCACCGATCGGGCGAACGGTCAGGGCCCGCAGCAGCAGTGCGCCCAGGCGCAGGTAGCCGGTCGCGGCCTGGCGTGACACCGCGACGGAGAGCACGGTGTCGGTGGTCGTACGGTCCAGGGGTTTTCCGGCGAAGCGGGCCGCCAGCCAGTTCTCCACCAGCGGCGCGGCCAGCAGTCCGAGACCGACGTGGTCGCCGAGCAGGTCGCGGATGTAGCGCACCGGGGTGCCCGCCGCGCGGTAGCGGTCCACCAGCCGGTCCACATTGCCGACCGGGATGACCAGGTCGTGTACGCCCTGCACGGTGAGCACCGGGAAGTCGGGCGGGTTGTCGCCCGGCTGGATGTCGGTCAGCACCGCACGGACCTGCGGCAGGGTGCGCAGGGCCGCGAGCGCGCCGCCCTCCAGATCCTGGAGGCGGGCGCGGCTGGCACGCAGCACCAGCGGGATGGTGGTGCTGCGCTCGGCGCGGTCCAGCAATTCCAGCGAGGCCGGGTCGAGCCGTTCGGCCAGGCTGGCGTGCAGCGGTGGATAGGCGCGGCGCAGCCCGGCCAGACACAGCGTCGCCAGCCCGCCGAAGCCGAACCGTGCGTCATTGAGCCGGAAGAAGGTCGACTCCAGATCACCGACCGGCGAACCGGCCGCGGCGGCCAGGATATTCAGCTCCGGCGCGTAGGCGGCGGCCATCTCCGCCGCCCATACCGTCGCCAGCCCGCCGCCGGAGTAGCCGGACAGCGCCACCGGCGCATCCACCGGGTGGCCGAGGAAGGCCAGCGTGGCGCGCAGGCCGTCCAGGGCGCGGTAGCCGGGCTCGCGCGGCGTGCCGAAATGCCCCGCCGTGCCGATGTGGTCGGGCACCGAGATGGCCCAGCCCCGGGTGAGCGCGTGCGCGACGAGTAGCAGCTCCAACTGCGGCAGTGCGCCCAGCGCCCGCGCGCCGCGCCGAAACGCGTACGAGGGCAGGCAGTTCGACGCCACCGCGTCGATGGCGCACTGATAGGACACCACCGGCCGCGCCCGTGCCGGATCCGCGCCCCAGGGCAGCAGCACGGTGGTCACCGCCGCCTCCGGGCGACCGTGCAGATCGGTGCTGCGGTAGAGCAGCTGCCACGCCGCGATCCGCTGCGGCAGCACCCCGAGTAGCGCCAGTTCCACCGCCCGCGACCGCAGGACAGCGCCGGGAGCACGCCGGGACAGTCCCAGCGTCGGCCGATAGAACGGATCGTGCTCGGGCCGCGGCGGTTCCGCCGATTCGACCGCGACTTCCGCCGCCCCGCCGCCAACAGTGCTCGCCCCCATAGCGTGTCCTCTCCGCTCCGGGCGGATGTCCTCGCATCCGCCGAATCGATATTCCTCGGCATCGCCCGCCACACATCACCCCGACGTATCGCGCGACCACGCCGGAGCAGCCATCACCTCCGTCCCCGTCGCCCGATGCCGCCCGGCCGCACCCCGGCGCACAGCCTCGTCCACGCTCTGCCGCCACTCATCACGGGTCCGCACGCGCGGCACGGGCTGTCCGCCCGCTGCCGCCATCGGTCACCGCGGTCCGCACCTCCGCGTAGTGCCTGCCCGCCTGCTGTCATCCCGGCACCAGACCGGTGGGCCGTGCGGCCATGCTCCGCCCTGCACCTGCCCCTCACCCCACCGCCGAACGCGTCGAATCCACATGCGCCGCGAGCACGAACCGCAGTTCGCTGCGGCGGGCGACGGACAGCTTGCGGTACACCCGCGTCAGGTGCTGCTCCACCGTGCTGGTGGTGATGGTCAGCGCCGCCGCGATATCGCGGTTGCGCTTGCCCAGTGCGGCCAGTTCCGCCACTCGGCGCTCGGCCGGGCTGAGGGTTTCGAAGGCGCTGGGGGCCAGGCGAACCCGCGGGATGGGCTCGGTGGCCGGTGGTTGCCGGTCACCGCGCAGTCGACGCTGCAGCAGTTCGGCATCGCACTGTTCGGCCAGCCGGATGGCGTCGCGCAGCAGCGGCCGGGCTCGGTCGGTATCGCCCATGGATCGGTAGGCACGGCCCAGATCGCCCAGTGCCATGGCCAATTCGAGGTCGCCGTCGCCGGCGCGCGCCACCGCGACCGCGCGGCGCAGCAGGCTCACCCGCCGATGCGGATCGGCGGTGGCGGCGAGAATGCGCAGCGAAACCCCGGCGCTGCGGTGGCCGTCGGGGCCGCCGACCAGGTCCAGGTGCATGCTCGCGAAGGCGCGGGCCTCGCGTTGGCGGCCGACGGCCAGGTGCGCGGCGGCCACGTCATTGCGCCACGGGGTCAGCCACGCGTAGTCCATTCCCCACTGCCGCATGAGATTTCCGCACTGCCGGAAATGCCGCAGCGCCTCCTCGGGCCGCCCGGTGGCCAGGCAGTGTTCGCCGTGGGCGCTGAGATAGGTGAGGGCGAAGCGGGATTCGAACATGGCCCGGGGCACCGGGCGGCGCAGCTGGGCCGCGGCCTCGGAGTGCTTGCCCTGCGCGGTGAGCGCCCGCACCAGCACGCCGATGGGCCGCCCCGCCCACACGCCCAGGTGTTCGGCGGGGACCAGGTTCAACGCGAGCACCGCGTGCTCGGCGGCCTCGCGGAGTCTGCCCTTGCGCAGCAGGGTTTCGGCGCGCACGGCCGCGAAGACGGACCGCCAGGTGGGCGCGTGCCGGGCCGCCGCCTCCGCCAGCAGTGAGGTGCACCAGGCGTCGGCGAGATCCAGCCGATCGGTGTGTATGAGGCAGTCGACGGCGGCCACCAGCGCCTCCACCGTGGTGATGGTGAGCCGGTGCCCGGCCAGGATGCGCTGAGCGGCGGCGGCCAGGTCGGCGGGCGGGCGCGGTGTGGCCAGGGCTCCGAGCAGGTCCGCGGCCTGCCGGTGCGGGGAGTCCCGCTCACCCGGCGCGGCGGTGCCGCGGAGGCGTCCGGAGAACAGGTCGGGGTGGCGTTCCACATGGGTGGGATGGGTGTAGCGAACCCAGGCGCACAGGAATTCGATGCCCGGTCCGACGGTGAGCGCGCCGCCGACGCCACGTTCGAGCCGGGCCAGCGCGCGGTCCACGTGCTGGCCGCATCCGTGCCACAGCATGAACGACACCGCGGCGGGCACCTCGGGGTAGGGCACCAGCCCGGCGGCCAGCGCCGCCCGTAGTCGCCCGAAGTTGCGGGTGCGCCCGGAGGGGTTGATCCGCCATTCCACCGCGACGAGCCGGGTGGCGATGGCCGCGCGCTCCCGGGCCCGATCACTGGCCCGGTAGCCCAGCTCGAGATACTTCGCCGCCCAGTCGAGCTGATCCTCGGCCACCGCCTCGGCCGCCGCGGCGACCAGCACCCGTGCCGCCCAGGCGGTGCCGGTCTCCCCAGCGGCGTAGAGGTGCGGCGCGACCACGGCCGGTCGGAATCCGCTGCCGTGCAGCACTTCGGCTGCCCGGCCGTGCAGATCGCGCCGCTCCCCCACGGACAGGTCCCGCAGTAGGCGCGCACCCACCGCGGGCTCGATACAGCGTTGCCCCTCGAACGCCGCCGTCATCTCCAATTCCGTTATGATGCGGTGGGTTTCGGAGGTCTCGGTGCCCAGCAGCGCGGACACCCGCGCCACGGTGGCGGCGGGTCCCAGTACCGCCACCGCGCGCGCGACGGACAGCCCCGGCCCGTCCAGCCGCAGCAGTTCCGCCATACCGTCCGGCTCGTCGTCCGGGCGGCGGTGCCGCGCCGGTCCGCGCGTGCCGCCGACGATGGACAGTGGTTTCCGGTCCCGACCGATCGACCGCTGCATAGCCGACATCCCTTCATCGATCTCCTTCAGTCCCGACTGAGGGGAGGGCACGACGAGCTGATGTGCTGGAGCGGCATCGTTGCAGCGGGTGGACGCCTGGCGGCGGCCGGTCTCAGCCGGGCACGACGGTGTGTTCCGGCGCTCGCCGACGCGTCCGTCGGCGAGCGATCGGATGAATCAGGTTACCCCGCAACCTGATTGGACTGCAGCTCGGCGACGGAACCGGAGAGTGACAGCGGCAGCGGTCGATACGGCAGACACGCCGCCGCGCTGTCATCCGCGCCCAGGAACAGCACCGTGCGCATCCCCTCGAGCAGCCCCGACGCGGCGGCCTGCGCATACGCGTGCACCGGCGCCGCGCTGAACGGATCGCCCAGTGCCGGATCCACGCCCGCCACGGCCGCCACCGGAATGCCCAACCGGTAGGCCAGCCGTTCCCGGAATCCGGCCACCGGCGCGGGCGCGAGCAGCACCGCCTTGCCGGTGGCGAAATCCGCCGCCTCGATGCCCTCGTCGGCCAGGCAGGCGCGCACCACCCGGTCGGCCAATTCCAGCGGATCGCCCGTCCCGGCCCGCACGGTCAGCGCGTTGCGGCCGTCGGTGCCCGCCGACTCCAGATCCACCCAGGCGGTGGGCGGAGCCGAGCCGTCGACCTCGCTGGTGTGCGGGCGACCGAATCCGCCCGCCTGCGTATCGGATCGGAGCAGGACGGCCGCACCGCTGGCGGCGTAGGGGAAGTCGTCGCGGTCCCGGGCCATCGAGGGATGGGTGTCGCCGGCGACCACCATGGCGTATTCCACCTCGCCGGGCGCCAGGAAGCACTGTGCGGCCATGAACGCGTGCAGCACACCGGTGGCCCCGTTCATGAGGTCGAAGGAGAAGGCGGGCACATTCCCGCTGACGTACTCCAGTCCGATGTCCAGGCGCTTCTGGATGAGCGCCGCCACCGCCGGTTCGGAGATATTGCTGTCGCGGAAGACGCCCGCGTTGATCACCAGGCCGATCCGGTTCGGCGACACCCCGGCCTGTTCCAGGCAGGTCCGCCCGGCGCGGCTGGCCAGTTCGAAGAAGCTGCCGGTGTCCTGATCGGTGCACACCGCCGCGGAGACAATGGCTGTGGACATGCGTCACGCCTCCAATCGGGTGATGGTCGCGGCCAGATGCCCGGAGACCACTCCGGACGCCTCCGGAATCAGCAGCACCTTGGATCCCTTCGGAATGCGCTGCCGCGCCAGGTGTTCGTGCAGCACCAGGAAGTGGGAGGTGGAGGCGGTATTGCCGAATTCGTCGTAGACGTTGAGCGGCTGCGGCATCGGGGTGTCGAAGTGCCGTTCGGTGAGCTGGCTGATGTATTCGATGGCCGGGCCGCTGAACTGGTGGTGCACCCAGTAGTCGTATTTCTCGCTCTCCCAGGTGCGCCCGGTTTCTTTCAGGAAGTCGTCCATGCGGCTGATGCCCTGCTGGAAGCGCGATTCGCTGGCCAGCGCCCGGTTGTCGGTGTACATGGCGATACCGGTGGTTTTCTCGCTCGGCATGCCGAGGCAGTGCTCGGCTCCCGCGGAGGTGGTCATGAGCTCGATGTAGTGGATCTCGTCGTGGTCGTCACCGCGACCGTCGACCACCACCGCCACCGCGGCGTCGCCGACGGTGAGCGCGGCGAACTGGGGATCGTAGGGCTGGCTGATCTCCCGGGCGGCGGTATCGGCGATGGGCGTGATCTGTTCGCCGCTGACCACCAGGCCATTGCGCACCACCCCCGCCTTGATCATGCGGTCCAGCAGCAGCACCCCGGTGATCATGCCCGCGCAGGCGTTGGACAGGTCGAAGTACCGCGCCTGCTTCGCGCCCAGGGCATTGCGCAGCATGAGCGCGAAAGACGGTGCGTAGCAAAAATATTCGGGTCCGCGAAAGCGCGTGATCGAGACGTTGATGATGACGTCGAGATCCTCGGCGGCGTAGTCGGAGTGCGTCAGGCAGTCGTCGATCGCCCGCAGCGCCAGTTCGAACGAGGATTCGTAATCGTCCGGATCGCTGTTGTGCACGCGACGATTCTTGATCCCGGTGATCCGCTCCAGGTCCAAGGCCCTGGGGATCGACAGGCTGGCGATCACGTCCTCGGTGGAACGGACGGTGCCGGGTGTGTACGCACCGATCGATTCGAAACGGGTACGCATAGCCCCCTACTCTCTGGAAAGATTGTGCGAGTTCGGTCGAATTCTGGTGCGGCGATTCGTATTCGGATCGATCATCCGAAGCAATGCCGTCGTTATCCAGTAGCCCCGATGCCGATTCGAACGGTACCAGTACCCACTGGTAACTCTGCGCCACAACAGTCCCGCCAATCACAGACGTTACAGCGC
This sequence comes from Nocardia sp. CC201C, assembly GCF_030010695.1. Lineage (NCBI taxonomy): Bacteria > Bacillati > Actinomycetota > Actinomycetes > Mycobacteriales > Nocardiaceae > Nocardia > Nocardia sp. CC201C. The sequence goes on along the minus strand of NZ_JASCXP010000053.1, from coordinate 5,585 downwards.
CGTTTCAGTTTAAGATCGATAGAAACTCAAGGTAGACAGCGGTATTCGCGACCTGCGGGAAAAACTCGCATAGGGGTTGGACTAGGGGGTGCGAGAGAACCTGTTGCGGTACTGCTGGACACACCAAACACATTGTGCGGCAATGTATTGGCATCCTTCGCGCGGTAGCGGACTCGCATTGCTCGAGGTAACCTCGCCGTACTGCCCGTCACATTCATCGTCGAATTCGACAGCAGTTGTTCTCCTTCCGTATCCACCATTTCCGCGCGTTGCGATACCGTCGCCGTCGGCGCGAATATCGAGCGCGCGAATTCCATGAGGTGATGCCATGACCGCCGCGACCTACTGGCGCGCGCTCGACCGATTCCGTGACATCGTCGCCGCCCATCCGGATCGGGAGGCGGTGATATACGCCGACGGCCGCAATGCCGCGGGTCTGCCCGACTATCGGCAGCTCACCTACGCCGAGCTCGACAGTTGGTCCGATGCCATCGCGGCGAACTTCCTCGCGGCGGGCGTGGGCCGGGGGATGCGGACCATCGTGCTGGTGCGGCCGGGGCCCGAGCTCTACGCGGTGCTCAACGGGCTGTTCAAAATCGGTGCGGTGCCGGTGATCATCGATCCCGGCATGGGTCTGTTCAAGATGATGCGCTGCCTGCAGGCCGCCGATGCGGAGGCGTTTGTCGGAGTGCCGGAGGCGCAGGCGGTGCGCATCGTCTTCCGCGCCTACTTCCGCAAGGTGCGGCTGGCGGTCACCGTCGGCCGCGGCTTCTGGCGCGGACCCACCCTGGACAGCTGGGGCCGCACCCCGCCCGCTCCACTGCCCGAGCGCGAGCCCGCGCCGGACGACGAACCGCTGCTCATCGCCTACACCACCGGCAGCACCGGACCGGCCAAAGCGGTCGTGCTCACCCACGGCAATCTCAGCGCCATGATCGAGCAGGTCGACGCGGCGCGCGAGCATATGGAGCCGGGCACCTCGCTCATCACCGCACCGGTGGCCGGCATTCTGGAGCTGCTCATCGGGTCCCGCTGTGTGCTGCCGCCGTTGATCCCCTCCAAGGTCGGGGCCACCGATCCCGAACATGTGGTGGACGCGGTGCACCGGTTCGGGGTGAAAACCATGTTCGCCTCCCCGGCGGTGTTGATTCCGCTGCTGCGGCATATCGAGCAGCACGGGTCGCAGCTGCCGACGCTGGAGAGCATCTACTCCGGCGGCGCGCCGGTGCCGGACTGGTGCATCGCCGGGCTGCGCGCGGTGCTGCCCGAGGACGCGAAGGTGTACTCGGGCTACGGAGCCACCGAGGCACTGCCCATGGCCACCATCGAATCCCGGGAATTGCTGGGTGATCTCGTGGAGGCGGCGCATCGGGGCGAGGGCGTGTGTGTGGGCAAGCCCGCCCTGCACGTGCGGGCGCGCGTCATCGCGATCACCGATGACCCGCTGCCCACCTGGCACGACGTCGACGAACGGGCCGAGGAGCTGGCCGCCACGGATTGGATCGGCGAGCTGGTGGTCTCCGGACCGAATGTGAGCACCCGCTATCTCTGGCCGGATTCGGCCAATACCGTCGGCAAGATCCGCGACGGCGAGGTGGTGTGGCATCGCACCGGCGATCTGGCGCGCATCGACGATCAGGGCCGAATTCGGTTCTGCGGGCGAAAGAGTCAGCGCGTGGAAACCGCCGACGGGACGCTGTTCACGGTGCGGGTGGAGCAGGTGTTCAATATCGTCTCCGGAGTGGCGCGCACGGCGCTGGTGGGCGTCGGCGAGCGCGGTGCGCAGCGACCGGTGCTGTGCGTGGAACTCGAGCCCGACGCCGACCGCAAGGCCGTCGAGGTCAATCTGCGCAAGCGCCAGGCCGAATTCGCGATCACCGCACCGGTGACGGCCTTCCTGTTCCATCCCGGATTCCCGGTCGACATCCGCCACAACGCCAAGATCGGGCGGGAGAAGCTGGCGATCTGGGCCGCGAAGCAACTCGACGTCTAGACCAGGAGGAGACGGTGAGAGAGATCGTGCTGCGATCGTTCCTGACACTGGGGTCGCTGTCCCGGCTGGCGGGGGTGGTCACCGCGGTGGCGAGTATCGCCGCCGATGAGCGGGCGAGTCGGTCGACGCACCGCGACGGCCGGACCGGGGATGGAGGGCAGACGCTGTGCGGGCATTGGTGACGGGGGCCTCCGGATTCCTGGGCGGGGCGCTGGTGCGCCGTCTGGTACGCGACGGCGACTTCCAGGTCTCGATTCTGGTGCGCCCCACCAGCAATCTGCGTGATATCGCCGCCGTGCTGGACCGGGTGGAGGTGGTCAACGGCGACCTCGGCGATCCGGCCTCGCTGGAGCGGGCGGTGGCGGGCGTCGACATCGTATTCCACAGTGCCGCACGGGTGGACGAGCGCGGGACCCGGAAACAGTTCTGGAACGAGAACGTCACGGCGACCGAGCGACTGCTGACGGCGGCGCGGAACCGGGGGGCGCGCCGGTTCGTGTTCATCTCCAGCCCGAGCGCGCTGATGGATCGCGACGGCGGGGATCAGGTCGACATCGACGAGTCGGTGCCGTATCCGCGCCGCTTTCTGAACCTCTACTGCGAGACCAAGGCGGCGGCCGAACGGCTCGTACTCGCCGCGAACACACCGGATTTCACCACCTGCGCACTGCGACCGCGCGCCATCTGGGGCTCGGGTGACCGGTCCGGGCCGATCGTGCGGCTGCTGAGCCGGGCGGCGGCGGGGACGCTGCCGGATCTGTCGTTCGGGCGCGAGGTGTACGCCTCGCTGTGCCATGTCGACAATATCGTCGAAGCCTGCGTCAAGGCCGCTGGCTCCGACGCGGTCGGCGGCAGAGCGTATTTCATCGCCGATGCCGAGCAGACCAATGTGTGGCGGTTCCTGCGACAGGTCGCCGCCGACCTGGGCTATCGCCCGCCGGGGCGCAGGCCGCATCGGCGGGTGGTGGAACTGGCCGTCGAGGTGATCGAAACCCTCAGGCGCATACCGTATCTCGCCGAACACTGGACGCCGCCGCTGTCGCGGTACACGGTCGCGGTGCTCACCCGCACGGGCACCTACGACACCGGGGCGGCCGCCCGCGATTTCGGTTATCGACCGGTCATGGACCGGGATACCGGAATGGTGGAATTGCAAGGGTGGCTGCGTTCCGGGGAGGTGATTCCCACGACGACGCGCTGACCGGCGATCGGGCGCTACTCCCCGAGCCTTGTGTTACCAGCGGTACCAGCTAGCATGGATTGCACATTCCGTGCCGGGGTATTTCGCTGTCGACGACCCTGGCCGGACGAGCAGGACAGCACCGCACTCAATGAGGAGAGCGCCCGATGCCGGTATTCGACTTCCACGGCGTTTCCGTCGCCTACGACCGTGCCGGATCGGGTGATCCGATCTTGTTCCTGCACAATATCGGTGGTGACCGGCGAATCTGGTCACATCAGATGCGAGCCCTCGCAGCCACCAACAGCGTGTACGCACTGGATCTGTTCGGCTACGGCGAATCGGATATACCGACCAGTGGGTATACGGTCGACAATTACGTGCGCCTCGTCTCGGAATTCGTCGCCGATCGCGGACTGCAGAACGTCACGCTGGTGGGCAATTGTTTCGGCAGCGCGCTGTCGCTGTTCTATGCCCGGCAGGAGACGCAGCGGGTGCGCGCCCTGGTGCTGTGCAGTCCGCTGACCGCCGCCACCCTGCGTCCGACACCGACCGGCTGGACCGCGAAGGCCGCCCGGCACATCCGCCTCGACGCACTGGCCTCGGCGACCAAGGTGCCCGCCCTGGCGGCCACCTGGGTGGTGCGCGAACAGCTCGGCCCGCGCGGCCGCCACATGGACGCCACCGCCTTCGCCGCCTTCCGCGACCGCTGGACCGAGCCCCGCCGCCTGCTGGCCCCCGCCGCCATCGCCCGCGACTTCGACCGCCTGGCCGCCCTGGACGACTTCCGACCCACCCTCGCCTTCCCGCCCATCACCACCATCTGGGGTGCGAAGAACCGCATTCTCTCCGCGACCGCCGGATCGGCGCTCAACCGCACGCTGTCCCCCACCCGGTCACTGCTGCTGCCCGACTGCGGCCATCTGCTCATGCTCGAGGACCCCGACACCATCACCGCCGCGATCCGCTCGGCCACCGCATCCGCCATCGCCAGCTGACGGTCGGCCCCGGCTCAGGAGGCCGGGTAGTCGAACATGACCGTGCGCGCGGCCGGATCGGCCTCGGTGAGCCGGACCGTCACCCGCTTCCCCTCCGGCGGTTCCCCGGTGCATTTCGACAGTACGGGCGGATCGGCGACGAAGATCTCCGCCGGGCGGGTGCCATTGGCCTCGCGCAGCACGACGGCCTCGAATTCCGTGCCCACTCGGGATTTCAGCACCGTGGACTCGGTGAGGTCGATACAGGCGCGCTCCAGCTTGCCCGCCACGGCATCGGTCCGGCGCATGGACTCCGCGGCAGCGTCCAGGCCCTCCCGGACCCAGAGCGGAATCTCGGTGCCCGCGCAGTGCGCCAGGCAGATCTCGGTGGCGTAGCGGTCGGAGAGCCGACGCAGGGGTGCGGTCACATGGGCGTACGCCGCGCCGATGGCGCTGTGCTGCAGAGTGTCCGGGTCCTCACCGTCCAGCACGGTGTAGGACGCGCCGCGCAGCAGGCTGGTGGCCTCGGACATGAGGACCAGCGCGGCCGGGGTGTTGGGGTCCAGGCGGGCGAGCATGCGGCCCACCGATTCGTCGGCGGGCCAGTCGATTCCGACGGCCGCGGCGGTGCGGCGCATGGACTCGGCGGCGGACGACGGCGCGGGCGGCATGGTGCGCAGCAGGCCGAGGCGGTGGGAGCCGTTGCCGTCCAGCATGATCCGGGCGGCGCACATGCCGGTGAGCAGCGATACCTGCTCGTTCCAGTCGTCGGCGGCGGTACGCGGCTCCACCACCAGTTGCCAGTGGTCGTCGGTATTGTCCACGCGGATCACGCTCTGCGAGGGCAGGCGCAGCGAGATCGCGCCACGCGCCAGCCCGGCCTCGATGCGCAGGCGGCCGAAGTCGGGCAGCGCGGCGATGGCGGCGGGCAAGCGACCGGTGTCGGCGTCGGCCTGCACCCCGGCGTAGTCCAGGCGGGCGCGGGAGCGGACCAGGGCGCGCGTTACCGACCAGTTCGTCGGCTCGGCGTCGGCATCGAGTTCGATGGTCCACAGCGCGGCGGGACGGTCGAGGTCGGGCAGCAGGCTGGAGCGGTCCTCCGACAGCATGCGCGGATGCAGCGGCACCGTGCCGTCGGGCAGATAGAAGGTCTGGCCGCGCACCAGGGATTCGCGGGCGAGCGCACCGTCCGGCGCGACGACGGCCGCGACATCGGCGATGGCGTAGTGGAGTCGGAATCCCGTCGGGGTCCGTTCGAGATGCAGCGCTTGATCCAGATCCAGTGCGCCGGGCGGGTCGATGGTGACGAAGGGGATGTCGGTGCGATCGACCCGGTCGCCCGCGAACGCGTCCACCGCGTCGCGGGCCTCCGAGACGGGCGCGGCGGGGGGAGCCGCGGGCCACCCCCAAAAAGGTTGGGCGGGGGCGCCCCGGG